>NZ_JBYMTL010000002.1:577318-596441 GCF_057773085.1 Dietzia sp. IBK-p2-16D
TGCGCCGGTTGACCCGGACGCTGACACCGGCTCGCTGTCGGGTCTGTCCTCGGACTTCCCGGGTTCGTCGGATGCGCCGGTCGATCCGGATGCGCCGGTTGACCCGGACGCTGACACCGGCTCGCTGTCGGGTCTGTCCTCGGACTTCCCGGGTTCGTCGGATGCGCCGGTCGATCCGGATGCGCCGGTTGACCCGGACGCTGACACCGGCTCGCTCGGCTCGCTCACAGGCATCTTCGACGGTCTCTCCTCGGGGTCGACCGATGCTGACGGCGAACTTGACTTCGGTTCACTGACCGGCGGGGCCGGTTCAGAGGGCATCACCGATGCGCTTGAGGCCGGATCGTCGAACCTCGGTTCCGGCGACGTCATCGTTGCTCCCGGCAGCGGTACCGGTTCCGACTCGGAGACTCTCCTCGCTCTTGGCTCGCTCGCTGCTGGCGGCATCGCCATCGGCCTGATCGTCTCCGGTGGCGTCAACCTGCCGGCGCTTCCGGGTGTCGACGTCGGCCTGGTCTGCAACCTGCCGCAGGAGGGCATCGACTTCCTGAAGAACAACGGCTCCATGGAGCAGCAGGAGTGCGAGCCTGAGGAGCAGAACTGACGTTCTGCCCAGCTTGCCGGTGACCCGGTGAGCGGCTAGCTCTCACGTACAGATCCCCCGTCAGCCCACGCGGCCGGCGGGGGATTTGTCGTACCTCCCACCTACCCTCGGGATCATGGCCACCCCCGACTTCGTCCTAGAGCTCCGCAAGCACGTGGGAAGCGCCCCGCTCTGGCTCGCCGGGGCGACCGCCGTCATCCGGCACCCCGAAGGGAACCGCATACTGCTGGTCCGGCGAAGCGACAACGGATGGTGGACCCCTGTCACCGGCATCGTCGACCCCGGAGAGCACCCCGCCGACGCCGCCGTCCGCGAAGCACTCGAGGAAGCAGCGGTCACCATCCGCGTCGACCGGGTCGCCTCGATCGGCGTCTCCCGCATGGTCACCTACGCCAACGGCGATCGGGCGCAATACATCGACCACACCTTCGCCTGCACCTACCTCAGTGGTGACCCCCACCCCGCCGACGGCGAGAACACCGACGTCCGCTGGTTCGCCGTAGACGACCTGCCCGACATGCGCCCCCACATGCTCGCCCGGATCGAGGCAGGCCTCGCCGACGAAGAACGCGCCCGCATCATCACCACCCCCGAGGGCGCGGGCTCCGGATAGGCCGGTGTCGTAGCCGGAGATTAGGATCGGGTCATGTCCGCCGACAGGCTTCGCACCGAGGTCCCGCCCGTGGTGACCGCGGTCGTGGGCATCGTGGTGGCACTGGTCAGCGGCGTGTTCGGCATCAGCGCCCACGGGCTGGCGGCCGGTGGGCTGGCGGGCTCACCCACAGCGGGCGAGATCCTCGCCGTCGCGGCCGCGAGCGTCGGCGTCGGAGCGGTCACGGCCGCCCTCGCCCGTCGTCGGGCTCCGATCGTCACCGCCGCAGTCGGGCTGATCGTCGGTCAGGGGCTCGTCCACCTCGTGCTGGCCTCCGGGCACACCCACGGTGCGGCCGGCCACGCCGCGGGCCACACCGCAGGCGCTGCCAGCGCCTCGGGCGCCAACGGGGCGCTCGGCCACCACACCACCGACCCCGCAGCGATCCGGGCCGCGATGGACGGGGTCGGCCTCGACCCGACGGCCTCCGCCGCATCCCTGCTCACCCCGGGAATGCTGGGCGCCCACCTCGCCGCGATCGTCGCGACGCTCGCGCTGGTCGCCGTCCTGTCCGGGACACTGTCCTGGCTGGCGGCCCGGGTGGTGCCGATTCCGGCGGCGGCTCACCTCGTCGTCGTCGCCAGACTCCTGGCTTCCTACGAGGCCGACGCCCCGCGCGGACGGTTCCTCCTGGCCAGCGGGGGAACCCGCGCGCCGCCCGTGGCTGTGTGACCACCTCTCGCACCGGTACGCGCCCCGCGCTGCCGGGCGACCACACACCACACCAAGGGAACATCCATGCGTACCCACACCCGTGCCGCCTTCGCCGCGGCCACTGCACTCGCGCTCGCCCTCACCGCCGCCTGCGCGACCGACGACACCGGCACCGACTCGCAGGCCACCGGTGACACCGACGCCGCAGCGACCACCGTGACCTTCGACGACGGCTGGGCCAAGGCCACCGACACCGAGATGTCCGGGGTCTTCGGCACCATCCACAACCCCGGCGACACCGAGCTGCACCTCACCGGCGTCGACAGCGACCTCGACGGCAGCACCGAACTGCACGAAACCGTCCCCGGCGCCAGCGGGATGATGATGCAGGAACGCGAAGAGGGGTTCGTCATCCCCGCCGGCGGCGAGCTCGTCCTGGAGCCCGGCGGCAACCACATCATGCTCATGGACCTCGGCGCCCCCATCACCACCGGTCAGCAGATCACGCTGACGCTCGAGTTCGACGGCACCGAGCAGGACGTCACCGTCTCGGCCCGTGATTTCCAGGGCGGCGAGGAGGAGTACGTTGGCGGCGGCCACGGGGCGGCCGATCACTCGACCGAGGGGGGCATGAACCACGATGGCTGACCAGGCCCGCCGAGGTCTGTCCAGGCGGTCGGTGCTCACCGGCGGCGTCGCGGCCGTGGTGGGTGGCGGCGCCGCGGGATACGCGGCCCGGGGAGCGGTCGACGACGGCGAGGTGGTCACCGACTGGAAGACCCTCGCCGACTCGCGGGTCGTGGGGGCGGCCACCGAACCGTTCCACGGCCCCCGACAGGCCGGCATCACCACGGCACCGCAATCGCACGCGGCGTTCGTGGGTTTCGACATCGTCCCGGGGGCGACGCGCACCGAAATCCAGGGAGTCCTGCGGGCGTGGTCCCAGGACGCCGCCCGGCTCACCCAGGGGCGCGGCGGACTCGCCGACCTCGAGCCGGAACTCGCCGAGGACCCGGCGCGGCTCACCGTGACGATCGGGTTCGGTCCCGGACTGTTCGATGCGATCGGGATGCCGGAGAAGCGGCCCTCGTGGCTCGCGCAACTTCCGGCGTTCCCGCAGATCGACCAACTCGAGGACCGCTGGTCCGAAGGGGATCTCCTGCTGCAGATCTGCGCCGACGACCCGCTGATCGTCTCCCACGCCGCCCGGATCCTCGCGTCCGGCGTGCGGGGGGTGGCCCGGCAGAAATGGTCACAGCGCGGCTTCCGCAAGGCTGTCGGCACCGACCCGAGCGGGCGGACCCAACGCAACCTGTTCGGGCAGCTCGACGGCACCGAGAACCCCCGGCCGGAGGACATCGACTTCGACCAGATCCTGTTCTCGGACGGCAGTGACAGGCGGTGGATGCGGGGCGGCTCGTCGCTCGTCCTGCGGCGCATCCGCATGACGATGGACACCTGGGAGGAGATCGACCGCACCTCCCGGGAACTCAGCGTCGGCCGCAAGCTCGACACCGGGGCCCCGCTGACCGGGGAGGTCGAGCGCGACCCGGCCGACTTCGAGGCGATCGACTCCACCGGCCTACCGGTCATCCCGCCCGAATCGCACATCGCGCGGGCGCGGCAGCACAACCGGGGTGAGGCGATGCTCCGGCGGCCGTACAACTACGACGACCCGCCGGAGGGTGGCGAGATCAGCAACTCCGGTCTGCTGTTCACCGCCTACCAAGCCGACCCGGTGCGGACGTACATCCCCGTCCAGCAGCGGCTCGCCGAGCAGGACGCGCTCAACACCTGGACGATCCCCATCGGCTCCGCCGTGTTCGCGCTGCCGCCCGGTGCGCCCGAGGGCGGCTACGTGGGGCAGGGGCTGTTCGAGGGCTGACCGCGAACGGGGCGGCTGGCACCCCAGCTGCAGCGAACGGGTCAGATCGCCGCGGCGATGGCGCCGGCCATGGCCTGCTGGCCCAATGAGGTGGGGTGGAACCCGGCAGCATTGGTCGGGGGCCCGCCCAGGAAGTCGGTCCAGCGCTCGTCAGCCTCTCCGCAGGCGCTGCGGTCGACTGAGGTGTCGACGGGCAGGACGGAGACGTGGCCGTTGCGCTCCGCCGCCTCGGCCACCGCGTTGTTGATGTCCGTGGTGATCTGGCGGGCCCAGTTCAGGTTGTCGACGCCGATGAACTGGGTGAACTGACAACCGTCCTCGTTCGAGGCCGGGAGAAGAGGCAGGTACTGGGTGGCGATCACGGTCGCATCGGGCGAGCGCTCCTTGATCTCCGAGTAGACCTCGTCCACCGCGCCGCCTTCGCCGAAGACGTCAGCGATGGCAGTGCTGACCTGGCCGTCCAGCCGACCCTCGCAATCGAGGGGAGCACCGGGAGCGCCACCGGAGATGCATTCGACGATGGCGCCGAAGCCCACGTCGTTGCCACCGATCGAGAGGGTCACCAGATCGGTGTCCGGATCAAGGGCGTCGATCTGGGGCGAGACGCCCGGGTGCTGCTCGTCGAAGATGTCCTCGGTCACCGCTCCACCGCACGTGACGTCGGTGAGCTCGCCGACCGCCGGGTTCAGGTCGAGCACATTGGGGTAGTTGGTCAGGCTACGACCGCACCGGGCGTCGGGGCCGTCCGTGACCACGAGCTCCGTCTGATCGCCGAATGCGGCATAGGAATCGCCCAGCGCCACGTAGTCGGCGTAGGCGGGGCCGGCGATCGAACCGAGGGACCCGGCGACACTGCCCGGGATCTCGTTGGTGGCGCCGAGCGAGCTGACGGCGATCGCCCCGTCAGCCTGGGCCGTGGACTGGGCGGCGGCGACAGGTGCCGCGGCGAGCGTCACGGCGGCGGCCAAGGCGAGGGAGGTCGTGAGGGAACGTGAGCCGCTCAGGCGGCGGCCATAGGAGGTGAGCATGTACTCAGTGTTCTCTCATCGCCGCCGCTTCGGACCCATTTCGGTAACTTCTGGACAGCTGTCGAGTGAGGTGTCCGCCCACAAGGTCAGCCGTCGAGCGCTGCGAGAACCCGGTCGGCGACGTGCGCGTGGCCGGCGCTGGTGGGATGCACGGGCACCACTCCGGTCTCCAGGCCCGTGAAGTCGACCCAACGGTTCTCGGGGGAGGTACACATCGAGTGCCCCGGCTCGTCCGGGATCACGACGGTGGCACCGTTGCGCTCGGCGGCGTCACGGACCACCCGGTTGATGCTGTCCTGGAACCCACGAACCTTGGCCCGCTCCTCGCGGCTGATGGCCACGAACGGCGCGCAGGCGGGGGACTGCTGGATGATCTGGTCGTCCTCGGGCACCGCGGCCAGATAACCGACGGTCACGACGCGGGCCTGCGGGGCCCGCTCGGCGATCCCGGCATACACCGCGTCCATACGCTGATCGAGGTCGTCGAGCGCGTCGGCAGCCTGCCGGTCGATCACGTCCGAACACCCGGCGGTGGGGTCGAAGCCTTTCGACAGATTGCCGGTCACACCGTCGACGACCGGTAGCAACTCGGGCGCGGTGTTGGGCCGCAGCGCGCACGCCACGATCACGGCGGCAAAGCCCACGTCATTGCCGCCGATCGTCATGGTCACCAGGTCGGTCTCGGCATCGAGGGCGTCGAACTGCGGCGGGGCTCCCGTCCGGCCGACCGCGAGGAAATCGTCGGCCACCGCGCCGCCACAGCTCGCGTTGACGAACGTGCCCACCCCCAGCTCGCGGGCGACCACGGTGGGGTAGGCGTCGTCGGTGCGCACGCACGCGACCGGACCTGCACCCCAGGCGCCGGGCGCGATCTTGCCGACGGCGGCGTAGGAGTCACCGAGGGCCACGTACTTGGCCGGGCCGGTGCCCGGGCCCGACAGCACCGACGGGCCCATTCCGGTACCCGTGACCTGACCGGTGATGGTGCCGCCCAGGGTCTGGGCGGACCCGCCCGCGAGCTCCAGCGGCGAGGCCGCCGGCGAGAGCGGGTCGGGGATGGCGGGATCGGCCCCGGCCGGGGCGGCCAGCAGCGGGGACAGCAGGACGGCTGTGGCCGCGGCGGCGCCGGCGACGAGGCGGCGTGCGGAACGACGGGAAGACGATGCGTACATGACCTGACTCTCTCATGAACACATGTCTAGTTGGGCGTCCCTCCCGAGGACTTCCCGGTCATTTCGGGAGGGACGCCAGTGTCGTCAGTCGACCGGCGGAGCCGCGGGCAGGCGCACGACCTGGCCGGCGTAGGACAGGCCCGCGCCGAAGCCGATGCACAGTGCCACGTCGCCCTGCTTGGCCTGACCCTCGCGCAGCATGGTCTCCATGGCCAGCGGGATGGAGGCGGCCGAGGTGTTGCCGGTCTGCTCGATGTCGTTGGCGATCGCCACCGTGTCCGGCAAGCCGAGGTGCTTGGCCATGGCCGAGTTGATGCGGCCGTTGGCCTGGTGCGGGACGAACGCCTGGATCTGCTCGGCGGTCACGCCGGCCGTCTCCAGGGTCTCGGCGCACACCTTGGACACCTGCACGGCGGCCCAGCGGAATACCTTGGAGCCGTTCATGGTCAGGAAGGGCTGCTGGATCTCCTCGGCGCCGGAGTCCACCTCGTTGACGTAGGCCTTGAAGTCCTTGGTCTGACTGATCGCGCCGCCCTGCTCGCCATCGGAGCCCCACACCACCGGGCTGATGTCGTTGGTCTCGCCCGGGCCCACCACGACGGCGCCGGCACCGTCCCCGAAGATGAACGAGGTGTTTCGGTCGGTGAAGTCGATGCCGTCGCTCATCTTCTCCACGCCGATCACCACGACGTAGCGGGAGGCGCCGCCACGGATCATGTTGGTGGCCACGGCCAGGCCGTAGCCGAACCCGGCGCAGCCCGCGGTGAGGTCGAACGCGGCGATGCCGTTTCGTCCGAGGTTCGTGGCCACCTGGGGTGCGGCGTGGGGCACCTGGGTCCAGTTGGTCGACGTGCACAGGATGACCGCGTCGACGAGCTCTGGATCGATTCCCGCGGATGCGACGGCCTTCTTCGCCGCCTCGGTGGACATCATCACGATCGACTCGTCGTCGTTCGCGAAACGGCGGTTGAGGATCCCGGACCGCTCGTAGATCCACTCGCTGGTCGAGTCGATCGTTTCGCAGATCTCCTCGTTGCTGACCACGCGCTCGGGGCGGTACGCGCCGATGCCCAGCAACGTGGAGCCGGGTGCGCCCTCGCCGGTCGCGATGGTCACGGTGTCGTTGGAATCCGCCATACGGATGTAACTCCTCGTCGGTGTGCGGTTCGAGATGCGGCCACGCTGGCGCGGCCCGTCACGATACTTCCCCGCAACAGTACTGGGGACGAGAAGAACATCGGCAGATACGAGGGCTGAGTTACCGCCCGGTCAGCACCCACCCCCGCCCGCGGGCCGGCTCATCCCCGGGCGAGACCCTCCAGCCACGCACGCCACCGCGGTGCCTCCCAGGTGGGGGCGACATCGACGGCGGCCGCGCCCAGTGGGAGCCCACCGCCTCCGGGGACGTCCACGTACTCGTAGACCCGCAGGGCGATCGCGGCCCGCCCGGTCGCGTCCTCGTGATCCTCGCCCGCCGGGAAGGCGAACAGCTCCAGCATGCCGTCGACCGGGGCCGAGAGGATCAGGGTCCGCGAGGCCTGCGACTCGGCCACCACGATCCCGCCCACCTCACCGGACCTGGCCACCACCGTGCCGGTGCCCGGGTTCCCCCCGGCGCCGGCGGCGGGGGCGATCAGCGCGCTCGTCACCCGGGCCCACAGCTCCGGGACGCCCGCATCGACGGGATCGGTGGCCGCGTCGACGGTCACCACCCCGTCGGCCGGGCGATGGGTCAGTCGGTGGGCCAGCACGGTCAGCGCCTGCACCCACCCGTCGACACTGCCGTCCACCGACTCCTCCGCGAGTTGTCCGCCGGAGCCGAACCCCGACCGCAGGGTGAGCACGCTGCCGCCCTCGCCGTCGTCGACCACCTCACAGGAGGTCTCCCACGGCGGCACCGGGACACCCTCGCCCATCCAGTCCCGCTCCTCGTAGGAGAACAGTCCCGGGACACTCCCGCCGGGCGGGGTGTACGTGGTGATCTCGCCGACGGTCGCGGTGAGCATCGCCTCGGCAGCGGCTTCGGGTCCGGTCGTGGGATCGGGGGCGCCGGGGTCGGCGAACTGCACGATCCGCCCTCCCACCTGCGGCTCCAGTGCGCAGGGGACGAACCAGGACGAGATGCCCTCGCCCGTGGCGACCGCGTCCCACACCACCGTGGGCGCCGCCGGCAGCGGCACGCGGCACGCCACGCGCCGGCCACCGTCCGCGGTCTCGATCCCCGACGTCACGTTGTACACGGGCGCTCTCCCCTCACCGGTCCGCTGCTGTTGTCCGCGTAACGCTACCGGCGGGCCCTCCGGACGTAGTGTGGCGGTCGTGACTGCGGCGGTCGGGGCGGGAGACGGTGCGGGCGGTGCCCGGGGCGGCGCCGTCCGCGGTCCGGTCGCCGCGACCGCCCTGCTCTTCGCCGCCAACGGGGCGATCTTCGGCGCCATCGTCCCCCGGCTGCCCGACCTCAAGGACGCCCTCGACCTCGGTCCCGCCGCGTTCGGCCTGGCCATGGCCTGTTATCCGGCCGGCGCGCTGGTCGGCGGCCTGCTCACCCCCGCGCTGATGCGGCGGCGGTCGGACGGGGCGGTCGCGATCGCGATGATGGTCGCCGCCTCCTTCGCCGCCGCGCTGGTGGGGTTCTCGCCCGTCGTGGCCGTGTTCGCCGGGCTGCTGTTGCTGTTCGGGGTGTGCGACGCGATGACCGACGTGGCGATGAACGCCCACGGGATCCGCGTTCAGCTGCGGCATGGGCGTTCGTTGATCAACCGGTTCCACGCGGTGTGGTCGCTCGGCGCGGTCCTCGGTGCTGCGGGTGGGTCGGTGGCGGCCGGCGCGGGAGCGCCCGTGCGGGTCCAGATGGTCGGTGCCGCCGTGATCTGCGCGGCCGCCGCGCTCGCCGCCTACCCGGTGCGGTTGGGCCCGCCCGTCGCCGAGGACGAGTTCGGCCGCGACCTCGACGCCGTGCCCGGGCCGCCGCCCGAGCCCTCGCCGGAGCCCTCGCCGGAGCACGCCGACGACTCCGTGGCGTCCGGCCCCGCCCGCCGCATCCCCGGCGGCCGCGCCCTGCTCCTGCTGGTCGCGCTCGGGCTGTTCGCGTGCTGCGCCGAGCTCGTCGAGGACTTCGCGCAGACCTGGTCCGCGCTCTATCTGCGCGAGCTCACGGTCGCGGGCGCGGGCCTGGCCGGACTCGGGTTCATCTCCGTGCAGGGCGCGCAACTCGTCGGGCGATTCACAGGGGACACGCTGGTGGAGAGGTTCGGCGCCGCGTTCGTCGGCCGCGTCGGCGGCGGCTGTGTGGTGGCCGGAGTCGGCACGGTGTTCGCGGCGTCAGTCCTCCTCGACGGTCCTGTTCTGTTGGCCGTCGTGCTGGCTGGGTTCGTCGTGGCCGGGTGGGGGATCGCCACGATCATCCCGGGCGCGATGGTCGGCGCCGACTCGGTGCCCGGCCTGACCCCCGGCGCGGGTCTGGCGGTCCTCAACTGGGTGATGCGCCTGGGCTTCCTGGTCTCCCCGCCGCTGGTCGGCCTCATCGCCGAGCACGCCGGGATGCGCTGGACCGTCACGCCCATGCTCGCCGGTGGGGTGCTCATCGCCGTCCTGGCCGGGCCTCTGCTCGGCCGCGCGGACCGCCCGGATCGCGAGCTGCCCGCCCATCACACGAGGGAGACCGCGACGTGAGTGACCGGGTGTTCGTCAAACGTGGCTCCGACCACGGCTCTGAGCGTCACGGCCCCGACTTCTACCGCCACGAGGCGGCCGGTCTGGCCTGGCTCGCCGCGGCGCGCGGCGGGCCGAGGGTGGTCGACGTGGTGGGGGTCGACGACGACGAGATCATCCTCGAGAGGATTCCCACAGGTCGCGCGACGACGCGAGCGGCTCTGCGGTTCGGGCGGTCGCTGGCGGCGATGCACGACGCGGGCGCGGCCGCCTGGGGCGCACCCGCGGACGGCTGGGCGGGCCGGTGCTTCATCGGCAATCGTCCCCAACAGTGCGTGCCCACCGGCTCGTGGGGCGAGTTCTACGCCGAGCAGCGGGTCCGGCCGTTCGTCCGGATCGCGGTGGACCTCGGGGTGCTCGGTGGCGCTGACCTGGCCGTGGTCGAGCAGGCCTGCGACCGCGTCGCGTCCGGGGCGCTCGATGATCCCGACGACCACCCGGCCCGGATCCACGGCGACCTCTGGACCGGCAACGTGCTGTGGACCGCCGTGCGGGTGCGCGGGCCCGGCGCCGATGGCGACGGCGTGGAGGCCGTGCTCATCGACCCCGCCGCGCACGGCGGCCACCGTGAGACCGACCTGGCGATGCTCGCCCTGTTCGGTGCCCCGCACCTGGCGCACATCCTGCGTGGCTACGACGAGGCGCACCCGCTGCGCGAGGGGTGGCGGGACCGGGTGCCGCTGCATCAGCTGCACCCGTTGGCAACGCATTCGGCCGGGCACGGCGCCGGCTACGCGATCGCGCTGGCCGACGCCGCCCGCGCCGTGCTCCGTCTCTAGGCGCCCGGGTTATTCACCCGCCGGGCTGACCCGCAGGACCTCGTCCCCGCCGTTGCCGTTGGAGGTGGTCACGAGCAGCGACCCGCCGGGCTCGGGTGTGATCGACCGCAGCCGGCCGTGCTCGCCGCGGAGGATCGTGGCGGAGTCGGTGACGGATCGGCCGTCCTCGGTGAGCTTGAGCAGGACGATCTGACTGGTCTTGAGCATCGCCACGGCCAGAGCTCCGTCCCACTCACCCCACGCGGGGTCGTCGAGGAACGCGATCCCGCCGGGCGCGAGCGTCGGCGCCCCCGACCGCCACGAGGCCTCCATCGCATCCGGGAAGGCTCGAAGGTCGGTCATCGGGACGTTTTGCTCGTACCGGCCGCTCGAGTTCGGGTTCCAGCCGTAGTTGGAGCCGGGGATCACGAGGTTCACCTCGTCGTCGACGTTCGGCCCGTGCTCGGCCGAGATGATCTGGTCGGAATCCGGGCGCAGGGCCAGCCCCTGGACGTTGCGGTGCCCGTAGGTCAGAACGGGGGAGTCCCCGATGGTGTCGTCGGCGGGCTCGCCCGTGCGGGTGATGTGCAGGATCTTGCCCGAAAGCGATTCGAGGTCCTGGGGTGCGGGACCCGTGAACGCATCGCCGGTTCCGATGTAGAGGGTGCCGTCTGGATGGGCGAGGATGCGGCAGCCCGAATGCAGCCCGCCATTGGCCAGCGGAATATCCTCGACGAGCACTCGCGGGGATTCGAGCCGGGACCAGTCGTCCGCCGCGCGCCAGGCGGTCACCCGGTTGTCGCCCGCGTCGGCCGAAGAGTGGCAGGTGTAGATCTCGCGACTGGTGGCGAAGTCGTCCGCCAACGCCATGCCCATCAGTCCGCTCTCGGCGGTGTTGAACAGGGGCCCGAAGTCGGCCTCGACCGTGGACCGCAGGCGGTGAGCGGGACGGCCACGGTCACCGCTGCGGCCGCGGCGATCCCGGCGAGGGCGCGGGGGAAAGTTGTTCTGGGCACTACTTCTCCTGGGTCGGGCTGATCGGGCGGTGGCGGGGGCTGCGACTGTTGATCCCCCGTGCGCCCGAACCTATTCGACCCCCGGCGGACGCGACACCGGAACCGCGACGTGCCCGGCGGTCACACCCCGGTCGAGGGGCGGATCCGCAGGACCTTGTCCTGACCTCTGCCGTTCGAGGTGGTGGCCAGCAAGGATCCCCCGGGCTCGGCGGTGAGGGAACGGATACGGCCGTACTCGCCCGGGAGGATCCCCACGGTGTCGAGGACCTCGAGCCCGTCGCCCGAGAGCCTCATCAGCGCGATCCGCGTGGACTTGAGCATCGCCACCGCCAGTGCGCCGTTCCACTCGCCCCACGACGGGTCGTCGAGGAAGGCCATCCCGCTGGTGGCCCACGTCGGGTCGCCGGAGGACCACACGGCCTCCACGGCGTCGGGATGCTTGATCAGGTCCGTCATCGGTGAGGCGTCGTCATGGTTCCGCGGGATGCCGGGCCGGTACGGGTCCCACCCGTAGTTCCGGCCGGGGCGGATGAGGTTGATCTCGTCGTCGACGAGTGTGCCGTGTTCGGCCGAGTAGATCCGCCCGGTGCCCGGCTGCAGAGCCAGCCCCTGCACGTTGCGGTGGCCGTAGGTGAGGACGCGCGGGTCCGTGCCCTCCTCCCGGATGGTGTCCGAGGCGGGCTCCCCGGTGCGCTCGACGTGGAGCACCTTGCCTCCGAGCGAGTTCATGTCCTGCGGGATCTCGCCGTGAAACGTGTCGCCCGTTCCGATGTACAGCGTTCCGTCCGGGTGAGCGAGGATTCTGCACCCCGAGTGGTGCCCGATGTCCTGTCGCTCGATGCCCGGCACGATCACGTCCGGGGACTCCAGCCGCGACCAGTCATCGGTGGCCCGCCACGCGGTGACGCGGCTGTCCCCGATGGTCCCGTCGGGATCCGGCTCACTGAAGTTGACGGAGTGGCAGGTGTAGACCTCGCGGCTGGTGGCGAAATCGTGGGCCAGGGCGATACCCATGAGGCCGCTCTCCCCACCGGTGAACAACGCGCCGAGGTCGGCCTCGACCCGTGCGGAGGTTCCGTCGGGTCGGACCGCGACGATCCGGCCCGTACCGCGCTCGCCGGTGACGACGACCCCGTCCGGGGCGCGAACGACGTCCCACGGGATCGTCAGACCGTCCATGACCTCGTCGACCTCGACCGCGGGGCCGGCGGGCAGCGGAGGCGGGAGCGTCTCCCCGGTCGGCTGCCCGGCTGACCCGGCCGAGCCGGTGGACCCGGCCGACCCGGCCGAGCCGGTGGACCCGGCCGAGCCGAGGGAGCCGGCGTCCACCGAGCCGGCGACCGACCCGGGCGCGGCGCTCTGGGCCTGCGCGGCCGCGGGCAGCGCCACGGTGACCGCCGCGGCGGCCGCCATCCCTGCCAGCAGGCGGGTGCGGAGGACGGATCGGACTGGGCGACGCTCGGGCCGGTCGGGCACAGGGACTCCTCGGGTGGGGGGCATGCGAGAATCCCCGGTGACCGCGGTCACTCGAGGGGCGGTGAGAAACCTATCCGACGGGTCCGACACCCACCCGCCGAACCCGACGAGAAGAGCGCCCCGCACACCCGCCGCTGGGGCAATGTGTGCGGGACGCTCGCGTCGGTCGCGCCACGGCGCGGATCGGTGCTGTCAGAGCTCCTCGATGGTCGCCATGGCGTGCACGGTGCCCAGCTTTCTGGGGTTGCGCACGGTCAGCGACCAGGCCGGGTCCCCGGCGCCGCCGCGGCGGGCGTAGATACCCAGCTTGGCGGGCAGGATCACGGGCTTGCCGAACTCCACCGAGTAGCGGGCCTGCTCGGGGATCCCGCCCTCGACCGTGCCCAGCAGCGTGGCGGCCGTCCACATGCCGTGGGCGATGACGTTCGGGAACCCGAACGCCTTGGCACCCACCTTGGACACGTGGATGGGGTTGCGGTCCCCGGACACCGCGGCGTACTCGGAGATCTGCGCCTCCGACACCGACTTCACCACGGTGGGGTCGCCGATCTCGGACGCGGTCGGAGGCGCCGGCTTCGGCGGGCGCGGTGCGTCCTTCGGCGGGGTCAGAGAAGTCCTGCGCTTGGAGAGCAGGCCCGACCGTTGCACCCAGGCGGGCTCGTCGTCGTCACCGGTTCGGATCTCGGTGACCACGTCCAGCAGTAACCCGGCGGAGTGTTCCCGCAGATTCTCGGCGTGCGCTCGGATGTTCAGCTCGTCGCCGACGCGCAACGCGCGGCGCGAGGAGATCTCGTTGGTCAGGTGCACCGACCCCATCGCCGGCACGGGGTAATCCGGGTCCAGCATGAGCTGCATGCTCAACGGGAACGCCAGCGTGAACGGGTAGGTCAGTGGCAGTTCGTCGGTCAGCCGCAGTCCACAGACGCGGGCGTAGGCGGCAAGGTTGGCCACATCCACACGGACGCCGGAGACCTCGACGCCCCGGGCCGGCATGGATGTCCCGTCGCGGGAACCACCCACGACGGGCATCGCGCCCACCGCGGCCTTGCCGTACTGGGCCAGCAGGTTGGGGATGGCGGGAAGCCGGGTGTACTCCACGTCAGCTCACGCACCCAGCAGCGACTGGCCGCACACGCGGATCACGTTGTCGGTGACCGCGGACGATGCGGGGTTGGCGAAGTAGGCGATGGTCTCGGCCACGTCGACCGGCAGGCCGCCCTGCTGCATGGAGTTCATGCGGCGGCCGGCTTCGCGGGTGGCGAACGGGATGGCGGCGGTCATCTGGGTCTCGATGAAGCCCGGGGCCACGGCGTTGACGGTGACGTTCTTCGAGGCCAGCTCGGCGGAGGCGCCGTTGACGAACCCGATCACGCCGGCCTTGGACGCGGCGTAGTTGGTCTGGCCGCGGTTGCCGGCGATACCCGCCATCGAGGACACCCCCACGACGCGCGAACCCTCGCCCAGGATGCCCTTCTCGGCGAGCTCGGCGGTGATGCGCTCCGGCGCGATGAGGTTGACGGCCATGACGGAGTCCCAGCGGGCGCCGTCCATGCCGGCCAGCGTCTTGTCGCGGGTGATGCCGGCGTTGTGGACGAGCACGTCGACGCGGCCGTCGTGGCGCTCGGTCACGTGCTTGGCCAGGACCTCGGCGGCGTCCGCGGCGGTGACGTCCAGCGGCAGCGAGGTGCCGCCGACTTTGTTGGCGGTGGCTGACAGCGACTCGCCGGCGGCGGGGATGTCGCAGCAGATCACGTGGGCGCCGTCCCGGGAGAGCACGGCCGCGATCTCCGCGCCGATACCGCGCGCGGCGCCGGTGACGACGGCGAGCTTGCCCTCGAGCGGACGGTCCCACGACGCCGGGGCGGTGGCAGAACCGGCGCCCACGCGGAACACCTGCGCGTCGACGTACGCCGACTTGGCGGACAGGATGAACCGCAGGGTGGACTCGAGCCCGGAGGCGCCCGCGTCGGCGTCGGGGGAGACGTACACGAGCTGGACGGTGGAGCCGCGCTTCATCTCCTTGCCGAGCGAGCGGGTGAAGCCCTCGAGGGCCCGCTGGGCGATGCGCTCCTCAACCGAACCGGTCTCCTCCGGGGTGGTGCCGAGCACGACGATGCGGCCGCTGGCGGCCACGTTGCGCACCACCGGGTTGAAGAACTCGAACAGGGCCTTGAGGTCCTCGGCGCGGCGCAGCGAGGTGGCGTCGAAGACGAGGCCCGCGAACTTGCCCTCCGCGCCGGCGCCGGCCAGCTCGTAGTCGCCGGCGAGCATCTCGCGGACGGGCTCGACCAGGCGGCCCTCGCCGCCGATGAGGACGGGACCGTGCAGGGCGGGCTGTCCGGCCTCGTACCGTCGCAGCTGCTCCGGCTGCGGGAGGCCGACCTTGCCGGCGATGAACGACCCGGGGGCCGAGGTCACGAACTGCGAGTAGAGGTCGAGGTTGCCCTGTGCCATGGCGATCATCTCCTGGAGAGGTGCGGTACTACGGGTCGACAAGTAACTTACTGCTGAGTAACAATACGTGCAGGGCCGCGTTTCGGGCCACCGGACACCGAGAATCAAACGGGAGTGACACACGTGACCACCAGCCCCCGCAAGGTCGCCATCGTCGGCGGCAACCGAATCCCCTTCGCCCGCTCGAACGGCAAGTACGCGGACGCTTCCAACCAGGACATGCTCACCGCCGCGATCGACGGACTGGCGAGCCGCTACCACCTCCAGGGCAAGCGCATCGGGTCGGTCGTCGCGGGTGCCGTGCTCAAGCACTCGCGCGACTTCAACCTCACCCGGGAGTCGGTCATCGGTTCCGTGCTGGACTCCTCGAGCCCGGCCTACGACGTGCAGCAGGCCTGCGGCACCGGCCTGGCCGCCGCCATCCAGGTGGCTGACGCGATCGCCCTCGGTCGCATCGAGTCCGGCATCGCCGGCGGCACCGACACCACCTCGGACGCGCCGCTGGCGGTCAACGACGACCTGCGCAAGACGCTCATCAAGGTCAGCTCCGCCAAGTCGACGGTCGACCGTCTCAAGCTCCTCGGCGAGATCCGTCCGCAGGGTCTCGTGCCCGAGCAGCCGCAGAACGCCGAGCCGCGCACCGGTCTGTCGATGGGTGAGCACGCCGCCATCACCGCCCGTGAGATGGGCGTCACCCGCGCGGACCAGGACGCCCTGGCCGCCACCAGCCACCACAACCTCGCCGCCTCCTACGAGTCCGGCTTCCAGGACGACCTGGTGACCCCGTACCTCGGCGTGGCCCGCGACGACAACATGCGGCCCGACTCCTCCGAGGAGAAGCTGGCCAAGCTCAAGCCCGTCTTCGGCAAGCGCGACGCCGAGGCCCACGGCACCGAGGCGACCATGACCGCCGGCAACTCCACCCCGCTCACCGACGGCGCGTCCGCCGTGCTGCTGGCCAGCGAGGAGTGGGCCAAGGAGAGCAAGCTCCCGGTCCGCGCGTACCTGGTGGACTCCGAGACCGCGTCGGTCGACTTCGTCCACGGTCACGACGGCCGTACGCCCGACGGGCTGCTCATGGCCCCCACCTACGCGGTGCCGCGTCTGCTCGCCCGCAACGGCCTCACCCTCCAGGACTTCGACTACTACGAGATCCACGAGGCGTTCGCCTCGCAGGTGCTGGCCACCCTGGCCGCGTGGGAGTCCGACGAGTACTGCACGGAGCGGCTGGGACTGGACAAGGCCCTGGGCTCGATCGACCGTTCCAAGCTCAACGTCAACGGCTCCTCGCTGGCGGCCGGCCACCCGTTCGCCGCCACCGGCGGCCGCATCCTGGCGGCCACGGCCAAGCTGCTGGAGCAGAAGGGCTCCGGCCGGGCGCTGATCTCCGTCTGCGCCGCCGGAGGCCAGGGCGTCACCGCGATCGTGGAGCGCTGACCCCGCCCCTGGAGCATCCGCCTGCGGGCTGAGCCCGCGGAGCATCGCCCGTGAAAGTGCAGCCCCCGCGTCCGGCGCGGGGGCTGCACTCCTCGGTGCCAGTCGGTCATAGTGTGTTCACAGTGGTTCGGGCGGGGACATCCCGGTCGACGGCCCGCCGGGTTCCGTCGTCCCCCGCTCGGGAGGAGGCGGATAGCGCGTGGACGAGTTCCCCGACGACAACGCCCCGGCACGCCCCGTCGAGATCGAGGGTGCGGGCCCACACCCGGCCGCGTCCGATCGGCGGCGCTATCGGGTGCGCTCGCGGTGGCTCCACACCGTCGTCGGCCTGTTCATGGCGCTCGCCGTGCTGTACGGCTTCGACCTGGTGCAGAGCATCGGCCGGGTCCCGCGCGGCACCGAGGTCGCCGGGATCCAGGTGGGCGGGATGCGCACGGCCGACGCCGAGCAGCGACTGATCACCGAACTCGGACCGAGGGTCGACGACGAGGTGGATCTCCGCGCCGGGGCCGTCACGACCACGTTGGACCCCCGGTCGGTCGGGCTGTCGGTGGACTGGCAGGGCACGCTCGACCGGGGTGGTGAGCAGCCCCTCAACCCGCTGAAACGGCTGATCAGCCTGGTGTGGTCGACCGAGGTGGGCATCGCCAGCGTCATCCCGGACGCCCGCCTGACCGACTTCCTCGAGCGACTCGCCCTCCAGGCGGACTTCGAACCCCGCGAGGGCGCCATCTGGTTCGACCGCGACGAGGTCCGGTCGGCCATCCCACTCGACGGGCAGCGTCTCCGGATCGAGGACTCGCGCGACGCGGTGCTTGAGCACTGGCTCGACGACGACGGTGTGGACCTGTCCGTCGACTTCACGCCCACCGAGACGGACGCCGAGCAGGTGCGTGCCCTCATCCGGGACATCGCCGAGCCCGCCGCGTCCCGGGACCTGACGCTGATGGCCTCGCGGATGCGCGACGACGGCACCGAACCGGCGACCACGACGATCACGACCAGGCTCCCGGCCCCGCCACCGGCGCCGGGACGCGCGCGGCCCGAACCAGCCGAGCGGGAGATCGAGATGGTCGAGCCGGAGGACCCGGGCGCGGTGCCGGTGCAGTTCCCGCGCGATCGGATCGGGGAGTACCTCAGCTTCGTCCGCATGGGCGGGGTGCTCGAGCCCCGCTTCGACGCCGACGCAGCCAAGGGGATCCTGGACCCACTGCTCGAGGTGACCGAACAGGAGGGCAGGGACGCGTCCTTCGAGTTCAGCGGCACTCGAGCCACGGTCGTCCCCGCGGTGCAGGGGCGGACCGTCGAGTGGGGGCCGCTGCTGGGGGCGCTGCCCGGTCAGCTCACCGACGTCGAGGGCCCGCGGGTGCTCCCCGTCGGGTACGTGGGTCGCGACCCCGAACTGACCACGGAGGAGGCCGAACGGGCGGGCATCCGCGAGCCCGTCGGCCAGTTCACCGTCACCGTCGGCGCGAGCGGCCAGGCCCAGTCCATGATCGCCTCTCTGGCCGGGCACTACATCCCCGCCGGCGAGAGCTTCTCCATGGCGGAGGTCGCCGGCACCGTCTCCGGGGACGTCTCCGCGGATGCCGTCGCCACCGCCCTGTTCAACGCGGCCTTCGAGGCCGGAGCACAGGACCTCGTGCACAGCTCCAGGGGCGTCGACGGCGACGCGTTCCCGGCTGGCCGCGACGCCACCGCCTCGGCTGACGTGGGGTTCCGCAACGCCCAGGGCACCGGGCTGGTGATCGACGCCTCGGGCAGCGGCAACTCGGTGACGGTCCGGCTGTGGGGGACGCCCGAGTACACCGTGAGGGTGTCGACGGCTCCCCGTACCGACATCCGGCGGGCCCAGACCCGGGTCGTCACCACCGCCGGCTGCACCCCGAGCGCGGGCGAGGACGGGTACACCGCACGCGTGACGCGGGTCGTCCTGCGAGGCGACGACACCGTCAGTACGGACACCGTCTCGTCGACCTACGCACCGCGGGACCGCATCGAGTGTCGGGTCGAGCCACCGGCGCCACGCGACGACCCCGCCCCGCCACCGCCGCCGTTGCCGGGACCCGGCGACCCGATCCGCATCCCGGGCCTTCCGGAGATCCGCATCCCCGGCCTGCCCGGCAACTAGAACCAGAAATCCGCTACCCGGATTCGATGGCGCGGGCCCGATGCGGCCCGTCAGGTGGGGATCAGAACGCGGACTCGTCCAGCTCCATGAGCTCGTTGCCGAGACCGGCGACGATCCCGCGGGTGGCGGTGAGCAGGGGCAGCTC
>NZ_JBYMTL010000002.1:596540-630503 GCF_057773085.1 Dietzia sp. IBK-p2-16D
GCGGATTCGATGGCGCGGGCCCGATGCGGCCCGTCAGGTGGGGATCAGAACGCGGACTCGTCCAGCTCCATGAGCTCGTTGCCGAGACCGGCGACGATCCCGCGGGTGGCGGTGAGCAGGGGCAGCTCGTTCGTCGCGAACCACCGGGCCGCGGCGATCTTGCCGTTGTAGAAGTCCTTGTCGTCGTCGGACGCCCCGTCCAGTGCGCCGAGGGCGACCTCGGCGCCGACCAGCAGACGCCAGCCCATCATGAGGTCACCGAAGCCCATGAGCACGCGGACCGAGGCGAGCCCGACCGTGTACAGGCGCTTGGGGTCCTCCTGCGAGCCCATGAGGTGATCGAAGCAGGTGCCGATCATGGCCTCGACGTCCGCGAGGGCGGTCGCCAGCAGCTCACGCTCAGCGGACAGTTGGCCGCCGCACGCGTCCTCGGCCAGGAACTTCTTGATCTGCGCCGACACGTGGCCCACGGCGGTGCCGCGGTCACGGGCGATCTTGCGGAAGAAGAAGTCCTGGGCCTGGATCGCCGTGGTGCCCTCGTAGAGGGAGTCGATCTTGGCGTCGCGGATGTACTGCTCGATCGGGTAGTCCTGCAGGAAGCCCGACCCGCCGAACGTCTGCAGCGACTCGGTGAGCAGCTCGTAGGCGCGCTCGGAGCCGACGCCCTTGACGATCGGCAGCAGCAGGTCGTTGACCCGGTGGGCGAGTTCGGCGTCTGCGCCGGACGCCCGCAGGGCGGTCTCGGGGTCCTGGTGGGCGGCGGTGTACATGTACACGGCGCGCAGGCCCTCGGCGAATGCCTTCTGGCGGATCAGCGCACGACGCACGTCCGGGTGGTGGGTGATGGTGACGCGCGGAGCGGTCTTGTCGGCCATCTCGGTCATGTCGCCGCCCTGGACGCGCTCCTTGGCGAACTCCAGAGCGTTGAGGTAGCCGGTCGACAGGGTCGAGATGGCCTTGGTTCCGACCATCATGCGGGCGTGCTCGATGACGTCGAACATCTGACGGATGCCCTGGTTGAGCACGTCGCCGCCGACCATCCAGCCCTTGGCGGGGACACCGTGGCCGCCGAAGGTGACCTCACACGTGGTGGACGCCTTGATGCCCATCTTGTGCTCGACACCGGTGACGAACACGCCGTTGCGCTCGCCCATCTCGTTCTTCTCGAAGTCGAAGTGGAACTTCGGCACGAAGAACAGCGACAGACCCTTGGTGCCGGGGCCGGCACCCTCGGGGCGGGCCAGGACCAGGTGGAAGATGTTCTCGAACATGTCGTCGGCGTCGGCCGAGGTGATGAAGCGCTTGACGCCCTCGATGTGCCAGGAACCGTCGTCCTGCTGGATCGCCTTGGTGCGGCCGGCACCGACGTCCGAGCCCGCATCGGGCTCGGTGAGCACCATGGTGGCGCCCCAGCCGCGCTCGGCACAGGTCGCGGCCCACTTCTTCTGCTCCTCGGTGCCGTTCTCGAAGAGCACCGCGGCGAACGACGGGCCGGCTGAGTACATGAACGCCGGCGGGTTGGCGCCGAGCATCATCTCGCCCGTGGCCCAGACCATGGCGCGGGGAGCCGGCATGCCGCCGATCTCCTCGGGGAGACCCATGGACCAGTAACCGGCGTCGAACCAGGCCTTGAACGACTTCTTGAAGTCTTCGGGGATCGAGACCGAGTGGGTCTCCGGGTCGAACACCGGAGGGTTGCGGTCGGCGGACGCGAAGGACTCGGCGACCGGCCCCTCGGCGAGGGTGGCGACCTCGGCGAGGATGCCCTTGGCGGTCTCGGTGTCCATGTCGCCGAACTCACCGGCGTCGAGTGCCTCGTTCATACGAAGGACCTCGAACATGTTGAACTCGAGATCCCGGACGTTGCTCTTGTAGTGACCCATAACGGTCTTCTCCGTTCGGAGTGCGGTGTCATGAAATGTGTCGCGCCCGAGGAGCCGGTGCCCGCAACCACTGGTACGCCGGAACCTACTCGCCGGTAACAAAACAGATGCTAGTGCGTTGTCAGCAATCAGTCCAAGGTGAGGAAAGGCTCTGATTACGGCGAGGACCTGCGAGAGCGCCCGGTGGGTCAGTCACGTCCCGGGTGGGGGACCGCTCGGGCGGCATCGAGCAGGATGGTCCGCTCGGCCCGGGCGACGGTCCGCCGGGTCATCTCCGCGTAGTCCGGCGTGACGGAGACGGACGTGACCCCCTTGCGGACGAGGTGTTCCGCCATACGGGGATCGGTCGACGCGGCCTGTCCGCACAGCGACACGGTGAGGCCCGACTCGTGGCAACGGTCGATGATCTGGTCGATGAAGGCCAGGACCGCCGGGTCCATCGAGTCGAACAGGTCCGCACACACCTCCGAGTCACGGTCGACCCCCAACGTCAGCTGGGTGAGATCGTTGGAGCCGATCGACACCCCGTGGATGCCCATCGCCGCGTACTCGGGGATCCAGTGCACCACCGAGGGGACCTCGGCCATGATCCATCGCTTGAGCCCGGTGTCGCGCCCGATCGGGTGTGCGTCGATGATGTCCAGGCAGGCACGCAGTTCCCAGCCGGTCCGGACGAACGGGATCATCAGGTGAAGGTTCCGGTGCCGCTGCCGCACCCGGGCGAGCGCATCGAGCTCCAACCGGAACAGGTCCGGTTCCCGGGTGTAGCGGAAGCAGCCGCGGTAGCCGATCATCGGATTGCGTTCCTCGGCCTCCACCTCCCCGCCGAGTAGTCCCCGGAACTCGTTGGATCGCAGGTCGGTGGCGCGGTACACCACGGGCCTGGGGTCGAAGGCGGCGGCGATGGTGCTGATCCCCGAGGCCATCCGTTCCACGTACTCCTCGGCCCTGCCCTCCTCGACGAGCCTGCGCGGGTGCAGCCCCTGCAGCGCGCTCGTGATGAGGAACTCCGCTCTCAGCAGGCCGACGCCGTCGACGTCCATCGCCGCGACCCGCGCCGCGGCGTCCGGGGTCGCGAGGTTGACGTAGACGGCCGTGGCGGTGACCTCCCGGGTACGCACCTCGGGAGCCGTGTCGGCATCGGCGGGAGCCTGCGGTGGTGTGGCCTCGCGGACCTCTCCGGGGTAGACGACGCCGGCGGTGCCGTCGACGGTGATGGTCTGCCCGTCGGCGATGTCGGTCGTCGCGGACCGCGTGCCCACGATCACCGGGCGCCCCAGTTCGCGCCCGACGATGGCGGCGTGACAGGTGACGCCGCCCTCATCGGTGACGATCGCGGCGGCGCGCTGGAGGATCGGCAACCAGTCGGGGTCGGTCATCGTCGCCACCAGGATCTCGCCGGCGGCCAGGTTCACCCCGTCCGCCAGCTCCGTCAGGACCCTCGCGGTCCCGATCGCGGTGCCCGGCCCCGCGCCGAGGCCAGAGGCGATCGGCGCCACCCCGTCCCCGTCGTCCCCGGTGCCGCCGGTCCCGCCTGGGGCATCCGCGTGGGCGGCGTCGGTGTCCAGCGTGGTGATCGGGCGGGTCTGCACGATATAGAGCTCACCGTCCTCGAAGGCGAACTCGGTGTCCTGCGGCAGGCCGTAGTGCTGCTCCGACATGACGGCGAGGCGGGCCACCTGGCGCACCTGGTCGTCGTCGAGCACACGGTTCAGCTGCTCGGCCTCCGGGACGGGGACGAGTCCGTCCGCCGTGCGGCCCGCGACGATCCGGGCGACCTTCCGGCCCACGTGCACGGCGAGGATCCGCAGGTCGGCTTTGGACACGACGTAGGTGTCGGGCTCGACCTTGCCGCCCACCACCACCTCGCCGAGCCCGAACGCCGCCTCGATCACCACCCGGTCGACCTGGGAGGTGCGGGGGTCGGCGGTGAAGGCCACGCCCGAGGTGTCGGAACGGACCATCTTCTGCACCACCACCGCGATCGACGGTTCGTCGTCGTACCCCGTCACCGCCCGGTAGGTCATGGCGCGCGGCGTCCACAGCGAACACCAGCAGTCCCGCACGGCCTCGAGCACCGACTCCTCGCCCACCACGTCCGTGTACGACTCGTGGATACCCGCGAACGAGGTGTCACCGGCGTCCTCCGCGGGCGCGGAACTTCGGACCGCCACGGGGACGTCCGACCCCAGCGACCGGTAGTGGGCCAG
The DNA here is from genome assembly GCF_057773085.1 of Dietzia sp. IBK-p2-16D. Lineage (NCBI taxonomy): Bacteria > Bacillati > Actinomycetota > Actinomycetes > Mycobacteriales > Dietziaceae > Dietzia > Dietzia sp. IBK-p2-16D. The sequence continues at coordinate 600,634 of NZ_JBYMTL010000002.1, forward strand.
GATGTCCTCGCGCAGGCGGGGCGGCATCTCCACCGCGGCGACGGTGCCGCTGAGCTCCGCCGCGAGGGACATCAGGTCCGCCTCGCTCAGCCCCTCCTCCGGGACGCGGCGGTCGTGGAGACGGGTCCGGACCCCGGCCGCGTCCATCGCGGCGAGGTAGGCGGACTGGCCCACCGAGAACCCCGGCGGTACGGGGAACCCCGCGCCCGTCATCTCCCCGAGATTGGCGGACTTCCCGCCGTACTCCGGAGCGTCGGCGAGCCGCAGCTCGGCGAAATCGGCGACCCAGCGTGTGTTCATCTCTCGCCCCTTTGTGATCGCGGCCCGAAGGGTCCGGACCGTGACTGTCCCCATGGTGTGCAGACCGGCCGCCCGGTGTGGGCGGTTCGGGCACAATCAGCGCATGGCCGAGATCCAGCTCCGCGTCCCTTCCGCCTCCTCCGTGGTGGGGACGGCGTTCCGAGTCGTGGAATGGGAGTTGAGAATGGCCAGGGAGCTGCTCCTGCTGCCCGCCCGTGTGCTCGCACTCCTCGCCGATGTCGAGGACGTAGTCGAGCGGATCCAGGACCTCCTCGACGAGGTCAACAGGACGGTGCGCGCGATCGACGGGATCGTGGCCACGGCCGTCGACACGGTCGACGGTGTCCGCACCACGGTGGCGAGGGCCAACCGGGTCGTCGACGAGGTCGCGGACACGGTGTCCGCCGCGGACGGGATCGTCGGCCGGGTGGGCTCGACCGTCGACTCGGCCGAGGGCGTGGTGCGCCGGGTGGACGGCACGATCGACTCCGCGGAGGGCGTGGTGCGCCGGGTGGACGGCACGATCGATTCCGCCGAGGGCGTGGTGCGCCGGGTGGACGGCACGATCGACTCCGCCGAGGGCGTGGTGGCTCGAGTCCGGACGACGGTGGACACCGCCGACGATCTGGTCCTCGACGCCGGTGGGCTCATCGAACGGGTCGTCCCGCTCGTCGACTTCGCGGATTCTGCGTTGGCACAGGTCAAGCCCGTCGTGGAGGCGCTGCTCGTGGACGCGGACCTGGATGCGGACAAGGCCAGGCTCGTGGCGACCCGCCTGACCGAGGTCCTGGCGTGGGCGGACAAGACGATCCGGCTGCTCGAGCCGATCGCCGACGACGTCCTCGAGTCGGTCGACCCCGAGGAGGTCAAGGCGGTCATCCAGTTCATCGACCACCTGCCGGCACTGGGCAACACCCTCGAGAACGACGTCATGCCCGTCCTGGCCTCCCTGGACACCGTCGCGCCCGAGGTCCACCAGATCCTCGAGGTGGCGCAACAGTGCCTCGAGGCCGTCGCGGGCATCCCCGGGTTCCAGCTGCTGCGCCGCCGCGGCGGGGACAACGGCAAGTCGACTGAGCGCCCGAGTCCCGGACCCGCGACTCCGGACCGGACCTGATCGGCATCGACGCCCGAACTCCGAACGGCGCCCGTCCGGTCCGCTTCGAGCGTGCGTGCTCAGCCGGATGACGTGTGGTCGTCCGGAGTCAGGACCACGCCGCCCAGGGCGTGGCAGACGGCGAGGGCCAGGTGCGTGTCCAACCGCCTGGACCCCGGTGGTCTGCCCAGTTCGTGCTCGGCCTTGGTCAGCCGGTACTTGACCGTGTTCCTGTGCAGGAGAAGGTGGGCCGCCGTCTCGGAGTAGTTCTCCGCCGAGTCGAGGAACACCCGAACCGTCTCCCGTTGTCTGGCGGCATCCTCGGTGTCGTAGGCCAGGCGGCCGAGAACCTCGCGGACCCAGCGGCGAGTGGATGCGATGTCCTCGGCCAGTCGCGCGATGACGGGGATCCCGGCGTCCGCGTACGAGACCACGTGGGCCACGTCGCTGGTGGAGACCTGCGCGACGGTCGCGGCGAGCGCCGCCTGGGTGCGGGTGGTCCGGAACCCCTCGATCCCGACGCCGGGTGCTCCGAAGGAGACCCGGGCACCCGGGGTCGCCGCAGCTATCGGCGCGACGACCCGGGTGTCCACCGTGGGCCGGCGCCCCTCCATACCGAACCACACCTCGGCGGCGGCTCGGCCCGTGGCGATCATCAGCGGCGCACGGCTCACCTCCAGCCTCCCGGCGAGAGTGGTCACGACGTTCTCGAGGAGGCGCGATTGATCGGCGACGGCACCGAAGTCGTCGATCCACACCCGGCACGCGACGTGCGTCTGGCCCAGGCGGTATCCCGTGACCCTCTCGAACTCTGCGGGGTCGATGTCCTCCCGCTCCAGGACCCGGTTGACGATCACGTTGATCGAACGGGCTGCCTGGTTGTGGGAATAGCGCAGCTCCTCCTCGTGCGCGGCGATGACGGTACGGGTTATCTCGTCCACGTACTGGAACAGCCATCCGGCGAGGTGATGGTAGAGCGGCAGCTTCTCGTGGTCCTCGCAGTCGACCTCCTGCACCTGGTCGAACACGTGGGCCAGGAGACAGTCGGAGCCGACGTGATAGGCGCGCCGGAGGGAGGCACTGGAGACGTCCCTCCGGGCGAGCGCGACGGCGTAGTGGAGGGCGTCGGGCAGGGGAGGGAGGTCGTGTGCGTCCTTGGTGTGCGTCAGCATGTCGATGATGACCTCGACGTTGTTCGCCACACTGGCGTGGAGAGCGGTGTGGGTGTCCTCTTCGGTCAGCTCGCCGATGGCGTCCTCGATGGCCGCGGTCATGCTGTCGGAGATCGCCGCGGTCCGTGAACTGAGCCTGAGACCTATGCGGCGGGTCAGTTCACGGAGGCGCTCGGGATCTTGCGGTGTTGTGCTGAGCATGTGTGCGGGCAGGATCGAGTCCACATGGTGGCTCAGGTCCCGCCGTGTCCTTCCTCCGTGATCACCGTCTGGACAGGTACGACAGGGCGGAACGCGCCGCGTTCCACCCGGCCATCCCGTGGGCGCCCGCCCCGGGCGGGGCGGCCGCCGAGCAGATGTAGATCCCGGGCACTCCCGTCGAATAGGGGTCGAGGGCGACCCGGGGCCGGAACACCAGTTGTCGAGGGTCGTTGGCACCCGTCACGATATCCCCGCCCACGTAGTTCGGGTTGTGCTCTTCGAGTTCATGGGTCGAGCGTGTGTGGATCTGGTGGACCCGGTCGCGGAAACCGGGCGCGAAGCGTTCGATCTGGTCGATGATCGTCTGCGTGGCGTCGCCCGTCCATCCGGCTGGGACGTGGGCGTACGCGTCGACGGGATGGAGCCCGTTCCTCGCCCGGCCGGGGTCGGCGACGGACTGTTGGCCGACCAGGATGAAGGGCCGCTGCGGCATCTCCCCTCGGACGACCTGCCGCTCGGCGGCGGCGATCTCGCCGAAAGTGCCTCCCACGTGGACGGTGCCGGCCGCCCGGGACGGCTCGTGCGACCACGGTATTCCTCCTTCGACCGCGAACGCGACCTGGAACGCGGCCGGTCCGTGTCGGAAGCGTCGGTAGGCGCGGTCGACCCGCCGGGGCAGGATGCCGGTGAGGATCCGGGCAGCTGCGGAGGGTGAGGTGTCGAGCATGACCACGTCCGGCCTTCCGAGCTCCCGGTGGTCGCGAACGGTGATCCCCGTTTCGATCCGGCCGCCGAATCCGTCCAGCATCGTCGCCATGGTGGTCGCGATCGTCGCCGAGCCCCCCACTGCGACCGGCCAGCCGAATCGGTGCGCGGCCGTGCCCAGTGCGACGCCGATCGCCGAGGACATCACGGAATCGAGCGGGCGGAAGGCGTGCGCGGCGACGCCCCCGAACAGTGCCCTGGCCTCGTCGCCGTGCCATCGGCGGGCGAGGAGGCTGGCCGGCATCGCGGCGTAGGCCCCGAAGCGGGCGAGAGCCAGGGGATGGTTCGGGATGTGCAGGAGGGGTTGGAGGAAATCCTCGGCGATCTGGGGGAACCGGGCGTCGAGTGCACCGAACATCCGCCGGTAGGACTCCCCGTCGGCGCCGAGGTGTGAGGCCGTCCGGTCGACCGACTTCCAGACCGCCGCACCCTTCCCGCCGTCCAGGGGATGGGAGTACTGGACCTCCGGGAGTGCCCACCGTAGGCCGTGGGCCTCGAGGTCGAACTGGCGGCTGAAGCCGGTGTCGACGGCGAGGGGGTGGAATCCCGAACACTGGTCGTGCAGCAGGCCGGGCGAGGTCATCTCGCCGGACCTGGTGCCGCCGCCGATGGAGTCGGATGCTTCCAGAACGGTCACATCGACCCCATCGGCGGCCAGTGTCAACGCGGCTGCGAGACCGTTGGGTCCGCTACCGACGATGATCGCTGAAGGCATGGACTCAGCTCATCCCGACCGTGGACTCGTCGCGACCGTCCGTGAGGGAGACCTCGGTGAGCGGGCCCTCGGCGCCGGGGGAGGAGGGAACGCTCGCGGACGCCCGCTGATCGGCCGGCAGGTACTCCGGGTGGCGCCAGGTCACGGTGAACGGGATGGGTCCGTTCGGAAGCCACGGCTGCTCCGTGACCACGTCGCGGACGTCGTAGTGGCCACGCTCGACGACCCCGAGGGCCGCGTCGATCACGCGGTACTCGATGGTCTTCTTGTGCAGCGGCTGGGACTCGGTCCAGACGCTGATGAACTCACCCGGTTCGAAGTTGCACCGCTTCTGCACTGCCGCGATCGTCCGCTCGTCGAACAGGTGCCCGTCGCCGAACTGCCACCCGGAGAAGAAGGTGCACAGCACCTCGCCCTCGCGGAAGCGGTAGTTCTCCATGCTGTCCAGGACCGACGGCATGATCGACATGTGGCCGCGGCCCTGGGTGTTCATCATCCGGAACGCGGTGGTCTTCTGCAGGAACATCTCCGCGCCCTCGGGGCCGAACAGCGCCGACAGCTGGTTGTGCGGGGACGTCATGGACGTCACGAAGGCCGGGTTGTCCAGCTTGGCCTCGCACCCGTTGTTGCGGAACGCCATCGTGGAGGAGGCCCAGTTGCCGGCGTACTGACGCATTCCGATGAGGAACGAGATCTTGTCGGGCCGGAAATTGCCGACTATCGGACCGGTCAGGGTGAGGACCGCGGCGACCACCACGACCCAGACGCTGCTCGCGTCCCACAGGGTGTACCCGTCGCCGGCGAAGAAGGCCAGGAACACGATCGGTGTCGCGAACACGTAGAAGAGGTTCCACTCCTGCGGCATGGCCAGCGCGAACATCGAGTAGATGAACACGTGGAAGCACATCATGAACGCGGCGGCCAGGACCGCGACGGTCCAGTTGGTGGTGAACAGCAGGATGAGCGGGACGACGAACTCGACGATCGTGCCCATGACGTGCGCGGCGAAGAAGGCCACCTTGGTGGGCATGAGGTCCTCGGGGGCGTTGCGGTAGAGCGACCGGCGCAGCGCCTTGGACTTGATGAGCGGGCCGTTGGTGAGCATGGTCTGCACGGTGGGCGTGAAGTGGACACCGATCTTGGAGATGAACGCACCCCACCACACCGCGAACATCGCGATCTTGGCGACGATGATCATGTCCACGTGGCCGGCGCCGAAGGTGGTGAGCACACCGAAGCCGAGCATGATGACGGAGTACTGCTCCGGCCGGGAGGCCAGGAACGTGACCCTGTCCCGCAGGCCCATCACCAGCTGGATCGCGACGAACGTGACGAACGGCCACAGGGGCACGAGTCCGGCCTCGCTGTAGGCGGCGGCGGTCTGCTGCCCGGGCAGAACCAGGCCCAGCGCGAGGGTGGCGAGCATCGCGAAGTAGAGCGCGACGTCGATGGCCTTGCGCTCATCCCCCTTGGTGAAGGGGACCTTGTCCGGCCAGGGCGGGAGCCGCAGCGTGCCGGTCCGCATCCAGTAGCGGTACCCGGCGGTGTTGGGCTTGAACTTGAACGCCAGCGGGCCCCACGATTCGTTGAACCCGGTGGCGGACCAGAGGATCACCCAGATCATGGCCTTCTGGTAGACGATCACCTCGCCCCACCACGCGCCGAGGTCGGTCAGCGGGAGTCCGGGCGTGGAGAGTCCGATGGCGAGCCAGCCGCCGATGAAGAAGACCAGCCCCTTGATGAGATACAGGGAGTGCATGATCTTCGGCGCGCCGAATCCGAATTCCACCCAGTGGTGAGCGAGCAGTTTCATCCGTTCCATCGTCGGGATGGTCTCGAACTTGGCCGGATCGATGTCCGGGACATCGGCTTGTAGAAACCCCATGGGGGACTCCTTCTCGGGTTGGGTTGAGGGGGTGAGGTTGAGGGGGTGAGGTTGAGGGAACGAGGGGTGAGGGGTCAGGCGACGAGGGAGGTGCGCAGGCGCGGTTTGTCGATCTTCCCGACCGGGTTCTTGGGCAGTTCCGACGTGATGGTCACCTCGACGGGCACCTTCACCCGGGTGAGGCGTTCACGGCAGTGTGCGATCACGGCGTCGGGTGACAGCTCCGCGCCGGGGTAGGGGACGACGAAGGCCACGGGGACCTCACCGAGCACGTCATCCCGGCGGCCCACCACGGCGACCTCGAGTACTCCCGGCAGGCTGCCGATGGCGTTCTCGATCTCCTTGGGGTACAGGTTCTCCCCGCCGCGGATGATCATGTCCTTGATCCGGTCGACGATGCTGAGGTAGCCGTCCTCGTCGAGCCGGCCCACGTCACCTGTGCGCACCCATCCGTCGACGATCGTCGCCGCGGTCGCCTCCGGCATGTTGAGGTAGCCGGCCATCACGACGGCCCCGGTGATCAGCACTTCCCCGGTCTGCCCGGTGGGGACGTCCCGGAGGTCGTCGTCGACGATCCGGATCCGCTGGCCGGGTAGCGCCGGTCCCACGGTGCCGGGTTTGCGCGGGCCGTCGATCGGGTTGACCGCCGAGGCGCAGGTGGCCTCGGTCAAGCCGTAGCCCTCGAGGATGGGCACGTCGAAGAAGTCCTCGGCCGCGGCCAGGAGTTCTCGCGTGGCCGGAGCCGCGCCGCAGACGGCGAACCGGAGTGAGGACATGTCCGGTCGCCTGCCCCCCGCCCTGGTGAGCAGCAGTGCGTAGATGGTGGGTACGGCGGAGAAGTAGGTGGGCCGCAGGCGCTCGACGGTGTCGTAGAACTTCGGGGCGTCGAAGCCGCCCATGATCGTCAGTTGCGCACCGACCTGGAGGGGTGCCAGGAGGCTGACCATCAAGGCGTTCACGTGGAACAGCGGCAGGAGGAGCAGGCAGTGGTCCTCGGCGGTCATCCGCATGGTGTCGGCCATGGTCCGGGACATCGCCGTGGCATTGGCATGGGTGAGCATGACGCCCTTGGGGCGCCCGGTGGATCCGCTGGTGTAGATCACCAGGGCGAGGTCGTCGTCCGCCAGGTCGACGGGGCCGAGTTGCGCGCCGCCCCCCGACGTCCTTAGGTCACCGACGCTAATCGCCGGTCGCCCGCCGGAGGGGGAGTCAGGGGTGGAGTTCACGACGAGCACGGCGTCGGCGTCGTTGATCTGGTGATCGGCCTCGTCGTGCGTGAAGTTCGGGTTGATCGGGGTGGCCGCTGCGCCGAGATACCACGCGGCGAAGATGGAGATCACCAGTTCGCTCCGGTTGGGGAGCATCACCGCGATCACGTCTCCGCTGGTGACGCCCTGTTCGCGGAACTGTGCCGCCACCGAGGTCACCGCTCGGTCGAGTTCGCGGAAGGACATCTGGGTCGCGTCGTCACGGATGCTGGGGGCGTCGCCGAAGCGTTCCGCGAGTGTTCGGGGGAGGTATCCGGGTTGCACATCTACTCCTCGTCGGCGACCTGTGTGATCTCGGACACTACGGAGATCGGGCGGCCCACACATCGGTAGATGTGACAAACTTCACGTCTTGAGTAGTGCACGGTGCACTAAGGGGTGTGTGTGGTCGGGGAGGGCCGGCGTTGGCGGCCGATCGCGGAGACGACTGAGGGGCACCTCCGTGATGGAGGTGCCCCTCGTGGGGCCCGTACGGGCTGCGGAGCCGATGACGGGAATCGAACCCGCGCTGTCTGCTTGGGAAGCAGAAGTTCTACCATTGAACTACATCGGCAGTGCCTGCTGGAGGCCGGTTCAGGTTAGCACGAGCCCCGGTGGCCGCAGGCGCGGTGGGGTCACTTCCGGGCGGACTTGCGCTTCGCGCCCGTGGTCATCGGCCGCTTGGGCTGGTTCAACGACGCGCGGGGGACGAATCCGAACGCCACGCCACCGATCACCGCCACGGCGACCGCACCGATGATCCACGGCGTGACCGATCCGCCGCCGGTGATCCCCATCAGCACGATGAGTACGGCGACGCCGACACACACCCACGACCACTGGGTCCAGCGCCAGAAGTACTTCGAGGGCTCGTCCCTGATCTCGTCCATGGGCCCATTTCACCACGTCAGCGGGGGTCGGCGCATATCCGCCGAACGCTCGCGGGGGTCGTCGGGTCGGGGGAGCGCCGGAATGTGGCAGGTCTCACGTGGTTTCCGGGGCCGTTCGGGAACGAAAGGCGCCCGCCGTGCGCTGAACTGGAGGACAGTCCGTTTTAAGCGACCGGAGATCCGGTCGGCGGAAGCAGCCTTTCAGGAGGTGCGTGGTGGACGACGTCAACGAGCGGCCGGTCGCCGAGCGGGTACGGACGGTGCTCGCCCGGGGTGCGGCGGGCACGGTCGAGGCCGGGTTGCTCAGGCGGCCGCTGCGTTCCGCGCGGGTACGCGATGACGGGGTTGTCGTCCTGGTGGTCGACGTCGGCGGCATGTCGCGCGACGCCGGTGACGCCGACCGGATCGCCGCCGCCGGTGCCACCGCGACGGTCGAGATCGTCGACGCGGTCTGTACCGGACGGTGCCGGGAATCCGCGCCGCGGCCGTCGTTCGCCCTGGACGGCCGCCCCGCGTCGTGCGGCGCGGGTCGGGGCGGGGGACGAGGTGTCGGGGGCGACGACGACGAGTGCACCGTCGCCCGAGGCGTCGTCATCATCTCCGGGATCGTGACGGCCTCGTCCGCGGCACGTCGGCGCAGGCTGGTCACCGCCGACGGGGGCGGGACGGGCCCGAACTCCGAGGGTGGGTCGCTCCGGCTGAGCGATCTGCAGCCGCTGGAGATCACTTACCTCGCCGCGGACGGCGTCCACGTGGTGCCCCGGGCGGCCCTCGCCGCTGCGTCGGTCGACCCGATCGGCGTCGACGAACAGGTGTGGCTGCGCCGTCTCGCGGCCGACACCGGCCTCGCGTCCCGACTCGCCCTGCGTGCGGGACATCAGATCGCGGGTACGGCTCCGCGCCTCGTGGCGATTGACCGGTATGGGGTCGACCTCTCCCTCCGTTCGACAGGGGGCGGGTTCGGCGAGGTCGTCCGACTGCCGTTCCCGCAGGTCTGCGACGACTCCGAACAGGTGCTGGGCGCACTCGCGGCACTGTCCGGGTGAGCCGTTCCGCAACAATTTCCGGAAGACTCTTGCAATACAGGTAAGCCTTACCTAAGTTCATTGCGGCGGGTAGTCACGTCCCCGCTCCGGTTTTTTCCGTTCCGGCGCCACCATCCCCGAGGCGCCGGAACGGAAAAGGCCGGGACCACGATGGCGAGAGGGCTGAGGCATGCGATCACTGGTGGGACCCGTCCCCGAGCCGGCCGAGCGGGCGGACTCCGCTCTGCGGCGCTGCCCGAGGGCCACGCTGAGCCTGGGCACCTCCCCCTCGCCCGGGACGGTGGCCGCAGGGTCCGCCGACACGGCCACGCCCCCGGTCGCCCTCGTGCACCGCGCGCCCGGAACGGCCGACCTCAGTCTTGTCATCCCGATGGCCGACACCGCCGCCATCCCCTTCGGCGGAGTGCGTGCCCGTCTCGAGGTGATCGACGAGATCCTCGGGGGTGCGGCCCGGGGCCGGTGTCGCCGCCTCGTCGTCGTCGACGGTCGGGTCGAACAGCTCGGCACGCGCGCCCAGCGCCTCGCCGCCGGCCGCATCGCGCGAGATCTCCCCGACTCCGCACTCCTCGGCGTGGGGTCCGATTCCGCCCTCGTCCGGCTACGGGCGGACACGATCCTGCTCACCGACGACTCCGGCGTCACCGCCATCGCCCCCGACGACCTCGCCACGTCCGGACCGGACCCCTTCACCGACCTCGAGGGACACTGGCTCGATCACCTCAACGACCCACGATGCCAGATGGTCCCGCGGCTGGCCCTGCGCGTCTGCCGCTGCCTACCCTCCGAGCGTCCCCTCCTGATCGGCATCGACCGTGCCGGCGTCGACCTCGAGCTGACGGACCGCGAGGGCCGCGCCCGACGCGAACGCCTGCCGTTCGCCGAGGCGTGCACGAGCGTCACCGAGCTCGGGACCCAGCTCCGCTTGCTCGCCGGAGGCGCGCGGTACCCTCAGGACCGTGCTGCTCTCCGACCGTGACCTCCGTTCCGAGCTCGCCGACGGGCGGCTGGGCATCGACCCCCTCGACCCCGAGCTGATCCAGCCGTCGAGCATCGACGTCCGCCTCGATCGGATGTTCCGCGTCTTCAACAACTCCCGCTACACGCATATCGATCCGGCGCAGCAGCAGGACGAGCTCACCGAGCTGGTCGAACCCGCCGAGGGGGACCCGTTCGTCCTGCACCCCGGCGAGTTCGTGCTGGGGGCCACCCTCGAGCGGCTCCGGCTCCCTGATGACCTGGCCGGGAGGCTCGAGGGCAAGTCCTCCCTCGGTCGGCTCGGGCTGCTCACCCATTCTACCGCCGGATTCATCGACCCCGGCTTCGACGGCCACATCACCCTCGAGCTGTCGAACGTCGCGAACCTGCCCATCACCCTGTGGCCCGGGATGAAGATCGGCCAGCTGTGCCTGTTCCGCCTGTCCAGCCCCGCCGAGACCCCGTACGGCAGCGCCGCCGTGGGCTCGAAATACCAGGGTCAGCGTGGCCCCACCGCCTCGAAGGCATACCTGAACTTCCGGTGACCCGGCCGGCGGCGGCCGCCCGGTGCCCACTGCTCGCCCGTCGTTCACCAGCCCGTTCCCCCCGCGCCGCGTCGACGGGGTAGAACAGCGCCATGCGTATGACCGTGTTCGGGACCGGGTACCTCGGTGCGACCCACGCCGCCTGCATGGCCGAGCTGGGCCACGAGGTGCTGGGGGTGGACGTCGACGAGGCCAAGATCGAACGTCTGCGGCGCGGTGAGGTGCCGTTCTACGAGCCAGGGCTCCCGGAGATCCTGCTGCGGCACGTGGAATCGGGCAGGTTGCGGTTCACCACCGACTACGCCGAGGCGGCCGCGTTCGCCGACCTGCACTTCGTCGGGGTGGGGACCCCGCAGCGCAAGGGGGAGTTCGCCGCCGACACCTCGTATGTGGAGGACGTGGTGGCCCGGTTGGCGCCGCTGCTGTCCGCGGACGCGGTGGTGGTGGGCAAGTCGACGGTGCCGGTGGGTACGGCGGCGCGGCTGCAGGGGATCGCCGACTGGCACGCGCCCGACGGGGTGCGGGTCGAGGTGGTGTGGAATCCGGAGTTCCTGCGCGAGGGGTTCGCGGTCCACGACACCCTGACGCCGGATCGGATCGTGATCGGCCTTGCCGGCGGCGAGTCGGCACTAGGGCTCGCGCGGGAGCTGGTTGAGGAGGCATACGCGCCGATCCTCGAGGCCGATCCGTGTCCGGTGATCGTGACGGACCTGGCGACGGCCGAGCTGGTCAAGGTCAGCGCGAACGCGTTCCTGGCGACCAAGATCAGCTTCATCAACGCGGTGTCGGAGGTGTGTGAGGCCGCCGGCGCCGATGTGACGGTGTTGGCCGATGCGATCGGTATGGACAAGCGGATCGGGCGGCGCTTCCTCAACGCTGGCCTGGGCTTCGGTGGCGGCTGTCTCCCGAAGGACATTCGGGCGTTCATGGCCAGGGCCGGTGAGCTGGGCGCGGACGAGGCGATGACGTTCCTGCGGGAGGTCGACTCGATCAACATGCGTCGGCGCGAGCGGATGGTGGACCTGGCCGTCGAGGCGTGCGGCGGGACGGTCATCGGCAAGACCGTCGCGGTGCTGGGGGCGGCGTTCAAGCCGAACTCCGATGACGTGCGGGACTCGCCGGCGCTGAACGTGGCGGGGATGCTCTCGCTCAAGGGCGCGAGCACCGTGGTGTACGACCCGCAGGCCCTGGACAACGCCCGGGCCCTGTTTCCCACGCTGACGTACGCCGGGTCGGCGCTGGGCGCCTGTGAGGGCGCCGACGTGGTGCTGGTGGCCACCGAGTGGCCGGAGTTCGTCGAGCTGGACCCGGCCGCGGTCACCGGGGTGGCGCGAGGTCGGGTCCTGTTGGACGGGCGCAACTGCATGCCCGCCGACCTGTGGCGCGCCGCCGGATGGACTTACCGCGCCCTCGGACGCGGGGTGCCGGCGCCGTCGGCGTCACCCGCCGGGCCGGGATCCGCCGGGCCGTCGCCCGTGGCACGAGCCCGGGCCTGACCCTCCCGCCGCTACTGCCTGTACGAGGCCAGGAAGTTGCCGATCCGCTCGATCGCCACGCCCAGGTCGCGGGAGGCGGGCAGGGTGACCACCCGGAAGTGGTCGGGGTCCGGCCAGTTGAAGCCCGTGCCCTGGGTGATGAGGATCCGTTCCTGCTCGAGCAGGTCGAGGGCGAACAGCCGGTCGTCGTGGATCTCGTGGACGTTCGGGTCCAGCTTGGGGAAGGCGTACAGCGCGCCCATGGGCTTGACACAGCTCACGCCCGGGATCGTGTTGAGCTTCTCCCACGCGATGCCCCGCTGTTCGTGCAGCCGGCCGCCGGGCTCGATGAGTTCGTTGATCGACTGGTAGCCACCGAGCGCCACCTGGATGGCGTGCTGCGCCGGGACGTTCGGGCACAGTCGGGTGGACGCGAGGAGCTCCAACCCCTCGAGGAAGCCGGCCGCGTGCGCCTTGGGGCCCGTGATCGCCAGCCATCCCGCCCGGTAGCCCGCCACGCGGTAGGTCTTGGACAGTCCGTTGAAGGTCAGCACGAGCAGGTCGTGGGCGAGGGTGGCGATGGAGGTGTGCTCGGCCTCGTCGTAGACGATCCGGTCGTAGATCTCATCGGCCAGGATGAGCAGGCTGTGCTCGCGGGCGAGATCGACGATCCCCTGCAGGACCTCACGCGAGTAGACCGCGCCGGTGGGGTTGTTGGGGTTGATGACCACGATGGCCTTGGTGCGCGGGGTGATCTTGGAGGCGATGTCCTCGAGCGACGGGTTCCAGTCGTCGTCCTCGTCAGCGAGATAGTGGACGGGCCTGCCGCCCGCGAGCGAGGTCATGGCGGTCCACAGCGGATAGTCGGGCGCCGGGATGAGGACCTCGTCGCCGTCGTCGAGCAGCGCCTGCATGGTCATCGTGATCAGCTCGGACACGCCGTTGCCGAGGTAGATGTCGTCGACGCTGAGACGGGGGAAGTCCGGGACCAGCTCGTAGCGCGTGAAGATCGCCCGGCGGGCCGACAGGATGCCCTTGGATTCCGAGTAGCCCTGCGCGTGGGGGAGCGCGGCGATCATGTCGCGCATGATCACGTCCGGTGCCTCGAACCCGAACGGCGCGGGGTTGCCGATGTTCAGCTTGAGGATGCGGTGGCCCTCGGCCTCGAGCTGATTGGCCCTGGCCAGCACCGGCCCGCGGATCTCGTAGAGGACGTCCTTGAGCTTGGAGGACTGGTCGAGCGTGCGCAGCTGGTGGAGTGTGCGTCCCGTGGTCTCAGGCGTCATACCTTGCGATTGTGCCACCTCGGGTCAGTGTGTCCCTCGTCGCGCAGGGTGGATGTGCGGTGGGACGTGGTGGCACCATGCCCGGCGATGCGACCTGTCGGAGTGTCCCGATCATGTGGGCGAGCACAGAGGTCCCGGAAAGGATGTGCGGACGCAGGCGCCCCCGGGGACCAGCCGCAATGCACTGCGGCCCGTGATCAGGAGTCCTGGTCACGGGCCGCAGTGGTGTCCGGTGGGCGTCAGCCCAATGACAGGCCGTAACCGCCGGACTTCTTCGAGCGGGGGATCGCCCCACCCGATGCGGGTTTCGCGGGGGCGTCCTGCTCCGGTGCCGGGGCCTCGGTCGACGCTGCCTCGGTCGAGGCCTCCCCGGAACCGGCGGGCTCTGCCTTCGCCGGAGCCTCGGTCGTCGTCGGGGCTGCGGCCGGAGCCTTCGGAGCGGCCGGAGCCTTCGGCGCACCGGGCGCCTTCGGTGCGCCCGGAGCCTTGGCCCCACCCTTGAGGCCCAGGCCGACGGTCGGCTTCGCGGGTGCGGACGGCGCGGCAGCCGTGGTGGGCTCGGCCTGCGCGGTGTCGGCCTGTGCGGTGTCGGTCTGCGCGGCGGCGGACTCGCCCGCGGACGGCGCGGCGGCCGCTGCCTTGGCGGTGCCCGGAGCCTTGGCGGAACTCGGGGCCTTCGCCCCACCCGGAGCCTTGGCCCCGCCACCGAGCGTGAGTCCTCCCGACTTCGGTGCGCCGGCGCTCGGCTTGGGAGCTCCGGTGGTGGCCGGAGCGGAACCCTGGGCGGCCTCGCGGGTCTCCTCGGTGCGTTCGGCGTCCTTGACCGCGGACTGCGCCTCGGTGGCGGACTCACCGGTCCCGGCGGCGCCGGGGGCCTTCGGAGCGCCGGGGGCCTTGGGACCGCCGGGGGCCTTGCCCCCGCCGCCGAGCTTGAGGCCACCCGACTTGGGTGCGCCGGTCGAATCGGCGGCCGACGGGCCGGCCTCGGCGGCGCTGGCCGCTCCGCCGGAGCCGGCGGCGGCGACCTCCGCACCCTCGCCCTTGTCGACGACGGCGTTGTCCGGCGCGGCCTCGGCCGGGGCGGCGGGCGCGGTGGCCGGGGCGGCCTGTGCGGTCTCCGCGTCGGCGGCGTCGCGCTCGGCCTGCTCGGCTTCCTTCTCCGCCTTCGTCTTCTCGCGCTTGGGCTGCTCCAGCCACTCGGCCTGGCGCGGCTCGGGCAGGCCACCGTCGCGGGAGACCGACTCCAGCAGCAGCTGGGCGACGTCCACGACCTCGACCTGGCCCTCCTGCTCGGTGCCGTCGGTCTGGGCGGTGGCACCGTCCGAGAGCATCACGCGGCAGAAGGGACAGCCCGTGGCGATCTTGGTGGCCTTGGTCGACAGCGCCTCGTCGACACGATCGATGTTGATCCGCTTGCCGACCGTCTCCTCCATCCACATGCGCGCGCCACCGGCGCCACAGCACATGGACCGCTGCCCGTGACGGGGCATCTCCGTGAGGGTCACGCCCGACCCGTCCATGAGCTCGCGCGGAGCCTCGTAGACCTGGTTGTGGCGACCGAGGTAGCACGGGTCGTGGTAGGTGACGCCGCCGTCGATGGGGGCCACCGGCACGAGGCGCTTCTCGCGCACGAGACGGTTGAGGAGCTGCGTGTGGTGGACCACCTGGTAGTCGCCGCCGAAGTCGCCGTACTCGTTCTTCAGCGCGTTGAGGCAGTGGGCACACGTCACGACGACCTTGCGCTGCGCGGCGGGCACGCCGTCGAACGCGTCGTTCATGACCTCGATGTTCTGCTGGGCGAGCATCTGGAACAGGAACTCGTTGCCCGCGCGGCGGGCCGAGTCACCGGTACAGGTCTCCCCCTGGCCCAGCACGGCGAACTTCACACCGGCGGTGTGCAGCAAGGAGGCGACGGCCTGGGTGGTCTTCTTGGCACGGTCCTCGAAGGCACCGGCACAGCCCACCCAGAACAGGTACTCGGTGTCAGCGAAGTTCTCGATGTCCTTGCCGATCACGGGGATCTCGAAGTCGAGGGCGTTCATCCAGTCGTCGCGACCGGAGTTGTTCTGGCCCCAGGGGTTGCCCTTGTTCTCGAGGTTCTTGAACAGGCCCGCGAGCTCGGTCGGGAACTCCGACTCGATGAGCACCTGGTAGCGGCGCATGTCGATGAAGTGGTCGACGTGCTCGATGTCCACCGGGCACTGCTCGACGCACGCGCCACAGGTGGTGCAGGACCACAGGGCCTCGGGGTCGATGATGCCGGCGGCCATCGGGTCGTCGGAGGCGTCGGCGGTGGTGTGGCCGACCAGGGGACGCTGGGCCTCCAGGCGCGCGGCCTCGGGGATCTTGGCGAGCTTGGCCTCGTCCGGGTTGCCCTCGGCGTCGACCAGGCCGGTCTCCTCACCCATGGTGGTCTTGCCACCCGCGAGGAGATAGGGCGCCTTGGCGGCACCGTGGTCTCGCAGGGACATGATCATGAGCTTGGGGCTCAGCGGCTTGCCGGTGTTCCACGCGGGACACTGCTCCTGGCAGCGGCCACACTCGGTGCAGGTGGAGAAGTCCAGCCAGCCCTTCCACGAGAAGTCCTCGATGGCGCCCGCGCCCAGCTTGGGCTCGAAGTCCTCGTCGGCCTCGGTGAGTTCCTCGACCTTCTCCATGGTCAGCGCGACGCCGTCCATGGTCATCGGCTTGAGGGGGCCCAGCGCGGTGCGGCCGTCGGCCTCGCGCTTGAAGTAGATGTTGAAGAACGCGGAGAAGCGGTGCCAGGCGACGCCCCACGTGATGTTGCGGCCCACGACGTACAGCCAGATCATGCCGGTGAGCAGCTTGATCAGCGCGAAGACCGAGACCATGAGTTCGTTGGCCGGCAGGATCGTCGACAGCGGGCCGGTGACCCAGTCGGTGGACCAGTGGAAGTGGTACCCGTCGGCGGCCTGCAGCGAGAGCTTGCCGGCCTTGACGAAGATCATGCCCAGGCCCTCGAGGAGCACGACGGTCTCGACGAAGTAGGCGGCCTTACGGTCGGAGCCGACGAAGCGGTTGAGGCCGCGACGCTGGTTGACCTGGCGGATAATGATCAGCACGGTGATACCGATGACGGTGCCCAGGCCCAGGAACTCGTCGACGGCGTGGTACCAGGCCTGGTCGGACAACCAGGGCCAGCCGCCGCGGGGGTTGAACGTCTGGATGTAGGCCTCGAACCAGACGATCGAGCCGAGCAGGAAGCCCACCATGACGAACCAGTGGAAGAAGCCCACCGAACGTTTGCGGGCCATCCGGGTGTGGGCGCCCACCTCGACGATGACGTTCTTCACCCGGGGCAGGATCGGCCGTAGCCGGTCGAATCCGTCCTTCTGTCCCAGGAACAGGCTGCGCACCATGCGCGTGACGCCGCCTATGAAGGATGCCCAACAGAACAGACTGAGCAGGACGCCGATCGTCCCGAGTGTGATGGTCACGCCTGACATGGTTCGCGGCCTTTCGTCGCACTTCTCGACGCACGAGCACTCATAGGACCCTGTGGGCGCCCGTCGACTGTGTCGAGGTCAAAGGTAAGCCACGCGGGCCCCGTCTGCCGAGTTGAGGCTGCCCTTACCGGAGCAGACTCCACTCGCAGGCGGGGCCCGCGTGGGAAGGGGGGATCAGTTGGTCCGGAGTGTCAGCCCGGGGTGGGCCGCCAGCACGTCCGCGATCGGGACGGCGGACAGGCGCGGGGTGATCCCGGCCGCACGGGCCACGGCGTCGGCATCGGCGCAGGTACCGGACTCCGCGACGTTGGACGCGCTCGAGATGCCCAGGGCCCGGTCCCCGGAGAAGACGACGCCGCCGCTGTCCCCGGGGAGCGCGCACAGGTCCACGGTGAAGGCGCCTGCGATGGTCCGCGAGCCCGACACGTCGATGGTGGTGCCGACCTGCGAGATCGTGCCGCAGGAGAAGCCGGTCCGGAAACCGGTCTTGCAGGCCTTCTGGCCGACGACCGGAGCCGCGGTGCCGACGATCGCCTGGGTGCTGTCCGGCCCGGTACCCACCAGGTTGGAACGGAACCGGTCCGCCACCTCGTCGTCGACCGCGATGAGCGCGGTGTCGATGTTCTCGCGCTTGGTGCGGGTCATGGTGCCGAACTCCTCGCCGTCGGCGAGGGCGGCGCGGGTGCCGTCGGCGCCGGCGCAGTGCGCCGCGGTGATGACGACGGGCTTGCCGTCGAGTTCACCGTTGAACCCGGTGGAGCACTCGAGGATCCCTCCGGGGACCCCCACCTGGTAGGCGGTGCCGCCCACGAGTGGCCCCGCCGGGGTCGGGGCCGTCTGGATGGCGCGGCGCTGGTCGGCGGGAACCGGGGTCGCGGGGTCGACCAT
The DNA here is from genome assembly GCF_057773085.1 of Dietzia sp. IBK-p2-16D. Lineage (NCBI taxonomy): Bacteria > Bacillati > Actinomycetota > Actinomycetes > Mycobacteriales > Dietziaceae > Dietzia > Dietzia sp. IBK-p2-16D. Next base: position 618,587 of record NZ_JBYMTL010000002.1, read on the forward strand.
GGTCTGGCCCATCATCCCGTCGATGATCGACCCGGTGCCGGGGGTCAGCCCGGCCAGGAGGTCGACGATCGTGCGCATCGGTCCCTCGGGGACGAAGCCCGCGTCATTGAGCAGGGCCAGGCTGCCGAGCGATCCGGAGTCGCCACCGCTCCCGGGTGTCTCCGGCGCTCCGGCCCGGGCGCCGGTGCGGGTCGTCGCAGGTTCGAGCCCGTCCATCGTCGGCTCGCCGTCGGACTCGGTGCCTCCCTCGCTGCCGAACGGGGCGGTGTCGAACGCCGGGTCCGGAGCCTCGATCATGTCGATCTCGGCGAGGTCGCGCAGGCGGGCGTCGAGGTTGCCGAGCTGGGCCGCCTCGCCGCCGCGGGTGGTGACGACGACCGTGTTGCGGGTGGGATCGACGCGGACGTCGGTGACGAGCTCCCGTAGGTCCTCGGGGAATCCCTCGATGATCGTGACGACCTGACGCTCCCGTGCCTCGAGCTCACTCGTGCTGAGGGCGACGTCCTTGACGGTGAAGCCGGCCCGGGTGGCCTCGCGGCGCAGGTCCTCGCCGGCCGCGCCCGCGACGACGCCGACGAGACCGGTGCCCTCGTCGTCGAGCCAGACGCCCCCGAACGCCTCGCGGAACTGCTGCTCCCACCTCGGTTGTGCCGCGGAGAGTCGCTCACCGATCCCGGCCTGGGTCAGGAACTGCTCGGGAGTGAGTCCGAGATCACGTCGCAGTGCCTCGACGAGCGACGTGAGCTGTGGAGCGAGGGCGTCGGCGAGCGCGGGAAGAGGCTGCTCGACGGCGGGTCGGGCGGCGGAGGGAGCCGGGTTTCCCGGTGTGGGAGCGGGCGCCGCCCCGGCGGGGGTCGCGGTGACCACCAGCGCCGCGGCGGCGGCGACGGCGGCGAACTTCGAGGTGATGCGCATGATGGCCTTCCGGAATGCACGGCTGGTCGGCGACGGGCCCACCGGCCGCGGTTCGGTGTGTTGCGGCTCAGATTACGGAGATGTGATTAGTGAGTCCAGTGCGACACGTGTGATTGGTGGGATTTGACTGGCGCTTGATGAAGCGGAGCTGAGTCGGAGATTCGGGGGACCTGCCGCTAGGCTGCCTCTTCGGCAACGACGCACGCGTCTTCACCAAAAGACTTATCGACCGGAGGTCCCATGTCCGATGCCGACGCCGCACTCCACGACGCCCTTGACACCGTGGTGCGACGCAATCCCGGACAGCACCTCTTCCGCCAGGCAGTGCACGAGGTCCTGGAATCCCTGGCGCCCGTGGTCAGGCAGCACCCCGAGTACGTCGAGGGCGGCATCCTCAAGCGGATCATCGAGCCTGAGCGGGTCGTCTCCTTCCGCGTGCCGTGGGTCGACGACGCGGGCGTGGTCCAGGTCCAGCGCGGGTTCCGCGTCCAGTTCAGCTCCGACCTGGGTCCGTACAAGGGTGGTCTGCGGTTCCACAAGTCGGTGGACGAGGACACCCTGAAGTTCCTCGGCTTCGAGCAGGTCTTCAAGAACGCCCTCACCGGCCTCGGCCTGGGCGGCGGCAAGGGCGGATCGGACTTCGACCCCCACGGTAAGAGTGACGCCGAGGTGATGCGCTTCTGCCAGTCGTTCATGGCCGAGCTCGCCCATCACATCGGCGCCGATCTCGACGTGCCCGCCGGTGACATCGGCGTGGGCGGCCGCGAGATCGGGTACCTGTACGGCCAGTACCGCAAGGTCACCGGACGTAACGAGGCCGGAGTCATCACGGGTAAGGGTGTCGGGTACGGCGGCTCGTGGGCACGAACCGAGGCCACCGGCTACGGGCTCGTCTACTTCGTCCGCGAGATGCTCCGCGACACGGAGTACAGCCTCGAGGGCTCCCGGGTGGTCGTCTCCGGCTCCGGCAACGTCGCGATCTACGCGGCCAAGAAGGCCGCCCAGCTCGGCGCGACCGTCGTGGCCTGCTCCGACAGCCAGGGCTACGTCGTCGACGAGGACGGCCTCGACCTGGACCTGCTCTCGGACATCAAGGACGTGCGCCGCGAGCGGCTCACCGCGTACGCCGAGGAGCGCGGCAACTGCAAGTACGTCGACGGGCGTTCGGTGTGGGAGGTCGAGTGCGACATCGCGCTGCCCTGTGCCACCCAGAACGAGCTCGACGGCGAGGCCGCGCGACTGCTGGCCGACAACGGTTGCCGGGTGATCGCCGAAGGTGCCAACATGCCGTGCACCGAGGAGGCCGTGCAGGTCATCCACGAGCGGGGAATCCTCTTCGGACCCGCGAAGGCCGCCAATGCGGGCGGAGTGGCCACCAGCGGTCTCGAGATGCGGCAGAACGCGGGCCGGCTGCTGTGGGACTTCGAGCGGGTGGACTCCGAGCTCGACCGGATCATGACCACGATCCACGCCACCGCCGCCGCGACCGCCGAGGAGTACGGCGTCCCGGGTGACCTGGTCGCGGGCGCCAACATCGCCGCGTTCCGCAAGGTCGCCGACGCCATGCTCGCGCAGGGTGTCATCTGATCCGTTCCCGGTGGCGGCGTGCCGCGTCGTCGTCGTCGTCGTCGTCGCACCTTTGTCGTCGTCGCACCTTCCCGAATCTCCGACCGTAGAGCGTCCCGGACGCCACCGCCCCGAGGCGGTGGCCGGGGCGCTCTTCGTCGTTCATTGAGTCCCCTCGGCTCAATTGTGTGTGTGAGTTGCGCCACTGCCGGAATGGATTCGGCGGGGTGCCGGTTATACGGGTCGACAAACCTCAGCGAGCCGGACTCAAGTCGGGTTGACTCGACGGGCCACCGGCAGGCAGGGTGGAACCATCGATCCGAGCCTTGAGTCGGGTCCGCTTAACGAGCATCTGTACGCGAAGCGATTCGTACACGCAGTAGAAGGAGAACACCATGGGACGTGCAGTAGGTATCGACCTCGGAACCACCAACTCGGCCGTCGCGGTCCTCGAGGGCGGCGACGCGACCGTCATCGCCAACGCGGAGGGCGCGCGCACGACCCCGTCGGTGGTCGCGTTCGCCAAGAACGGCGAGGTCCTCGTCGGCCAGCCGGCGAAGAACCAGGCGGTCACCAACGTCGACCGCACCATCCGCTCGGTCAAGCGCCACATCGGCACGGACTGGAAGTCGGACTCGATCGACGACAAGACCTACACCCCGCAGGAGATCAGCGCGCGCACGCTGCAGAAGCTCAAGCGCGACGCGGAGTCCTACCTCGGTGAGGACGTCACCGACGCCGTGATCACCGTTCCGGCCTACTTCAACGACGCCCAGCGCCAGGCCACCAAGGACGCCGGCCAGATCGCCGGCCTCAACGTCCTGCGGATCGTCAACGAGCCCACCGCGGCCGCCCTGGCCTACGGCCTCGACAAGGGCGACAAGGAACAGACCATCCTGGTCTTCGACCTCGGTGGCGGCACCTTCGACGTCTCCCTGCTCGACATCGGCGACGGCGTCGTGGAGGTCCGCGCGACCTCGGGTGACAACCACCTCGGTGGCGATGACTGGGACCAGCGGATCGTCAACTGGCTCGTCGACAAGTTCAAGGCGCAGAACGGCATCGACCTGACCAAGGACAAGATGGCCCTGCAGCGCCTGCGCGAGGCGGCGGAGAAGGCCAAGATCGAGCTGTCCAGCGGACAGTCCACCTCGATCAACCTGCCGTACATCACCGTCGACGCGGACAAGAACCCGCTCTTCCTGGACGAGACGCTCTCGCGCGCCGAGTTCCAGAAGATCACGCAGGACCTGCTCGACCGGTGCCGCAACCCCTTCCAGGCCGTGATCAAGGACGCCGGCATCTCGGTCGGCTCCATCGACCACGTGGTGCTGGTCGGCGGCTCGACCCGTATGCCCGCCGTGACCGACCTGGTCAAGGAGCTCACCGGCGGCAAGGAGCCCAACAAGGGCGTCAACCCCGACGAGGTCGTCGCCGTGGGTGCCGCGCTGCAGGCCGGCGTGCTCCGCGGTGAGGTCAAGGACGTCCTCCTGCTCGACGTGACCCCGCTGTCGCTGGGCATCGAGACCAAGGGTGGCGTGATGACCAAGCTCATCGAGCGCAACACCACCATCCCGACCAAGCGTTCGGAGACCTTCACCACCGCGGACGACAACCAGCCGTCCGTGCAGATCCAGGTCTTCCAGGGCGAGCGCGAGATGGCGGCGCAGAACAAGCTGCTCGGCTCGTTCGAGCTGGCCGGCATCGCTCCCGCGCCGCGCGGCGTGCCGCAGATCGAGGTCACCTTCGACATCGACGCCAACGGCATCGTCCACGTCACCGCCAAGGACAAGGGCACCGGCAAGGAGAACACGATCATCATCCAGGACGGCTCCGGCCTGTCCAAGGAGGAGATCGACCAGATGATCAAGGACGCCGAGGCTCACGCGGAGGAGGACCACAAGCGCCGCGAGGAGGCGGACGCCCGCAACCAGGCCGAGTCCACGATCTACCAGACGGAGAAGTTCGTCTCGGAGAACGAGGACAAGATCCCGGCCGACAAGAAGGAGTCGCTCCAGGCCGCGATCGCCGACGCCAAGACGGCCCTCGAGGGCACGGACGTCGACGCCATCAAGTCCGCGGTCGAGAAGGTCAACACCGAGGCCCAGGCCGTCGGCCAGGCCATCTACGAGGCCTCCGCGGCCGAGGGTGCCGAGGCCGGAGACGCGTCGGGCGCGGGCTCGGCCGACGATGACGTCGTCGACGCCGAGGTGGTCGACGAGGACGAGTCGAAGGATGAGTCCAAGTGACCCGCCCCGAGCAGACCGACGCCTCCGAGAAGGCCGCGTGGGCCGGCGCTGACGACGAGGCCGAGCAGGCCGCCGAGGCCGTCGAGGCCGAGATCGTCGACGACGGCACCGCGCCGGCCGGCGACGGCACCGCAGCCGACGCCGCTGACGCGGGGGGCGCCCCGACCGGTGACGTCCAGACGGAGGACCCGACCGCCGCGCTGCAGGCGCAGCTCGACGAGCGGACCGCGGACCTGCAGCGGGTGTCGGCGGAGTTCGCCAACTACCGCCGCCGCGTCGAACGTGACCGCCAGTCGATCATCGACACCGCCAAGGGCTCGGTCCTGATCGAGCTGCTGGGGATCGTCGACGACCTCGACCGCGCCGAGGCGCACGGTGACCTCGCCGAGGGGCCGCTCAAGGTCTTCGCCGACAAGGTCCGCGCACTGCTCACCGCCCAGGGTGTCGAGGCCTTCGGTGCCGAGGGCGACGCGTTCGACCCGGCCCTGCACGAGGCCGTGCAGGACGAGTCCGAGGGGTCCGAGCCCGTGCTGGGCACGGTCCTGCGCAAGGGCTACCGCCACGGCGAGCGGACCCTGCGGACGGCGATGGTGATCGTCCGCTGAGTCGGGCGCCTCACCATCCCGGCGTGCGGGTGCGTCCCGAGACGACCTCGGGTCGCACCCGCACGCCGACCCGCCTCGGCCACGCCGGGGCTGGGAGACTGCGACAACCGGAACACCGCACCACAACGACGACGACTACGACAACGACTACGACTATGAAGAAGGGAGGCGTCTGGTGAGTCAGCGCGAATGGGTCGAGAAGGACTACTACGCCGAACTGGGCGTCTCCAAGTCCGCCACCCAGGACGAGATCCGCAAGGCCTACCGCAAGCTCGCGCGGGAGAACCACCCGGACTCCAACCCGGGCAACGCGGCGGCGGAGGAGAAGTTCAAGCGGATCAGCGAGGCGAACGACGTCATCGGTGACCCCGCCCGACGCAAGGAGTACGATGCGTTCCGCGCCCAGGTCTCCTCCGGCGGATTCAGCGGCTTCGCCCCGGGCGGCGGGGGCAGATACACAACGTCCGGTGACTTCGACATCAACGACCTCTTCGGTGGCGGCGGGCCCGCGGGTGGCGCCGGCGGGTTCTCGGACCTGTTCGGCGGCCTGTTCAACCAGGCCCGCCCGGGCGGGGGCGGCGGCGCCGGACGCGGCCGGTCGCAGCGCCCGCGCGGGGGTCAGGACGTCGAGACCGCCCTGACCCTGTCCTTCCGTGAGGCCGCCCTCGGTGAGACGGTCCAGATCAAGCTCTCCTCGGCCTCGCCCTGCCTGATCTGCCACGGCAGTGGCGCGAAGCCGGGGACCAGTCCCAAGGTGTGTGGGACCTGCCACGGTGCGGGCGTCACCCAGCGCACCCAGGGTGCGTTCGGATTCGCCGAGCCCTGCACCGACTGCGGCGGTACCGGATCCAAGATCGACGACCCGTGCGCCGAGTGCGCGGGCAGCGGGGTCACGGATCGCGTCCGCACCATCAACGTCAAGGTCCCGGCCGGCGTCTCCGACGGCCAGCGCATCCGCCTCTCGGGCCAGGGTGAGGCGGGTTTCCGTGGCGCGCCGTCGGGCGACCTGTACGTCACGGTCACCGTCCAGAAGGACCAGGTGTTCGACCGGGACGGGGCCGACCTGCTCGTCGACCTGCCGGTGTCCTACCCGGAGCTGGTCCGCGGCGCCCAGGTGTCGGTGCCCACTCTCACCGGACGGGTGACCGTCAAGATCCCCGCCGGTTCCCGCGACGGCCAGATCCTGCGGGTACGTGGCCGGGGGATCGCACGCAAGACCGGAACCGGTGACCTCAAGGTCACCCTCCGGGTGGCCACGCCCCCCGCCGGGATGGCCGAAGCCGAGCTCGCCGCCTATGACGACGCGTTGCGCGCCGCCGGCTTCGATCCACGGTCGGGCTGGGCCGGGTCGGCATGACTCCCCGGCGGGACGTCGGGGAGCTGGGACCCGACGACAGCGTCCTGGTGATCTCCGTGGCCGCCGAACTGTCCGGGTTGCACGCCCAGACCCTGCGCACCTACGACCGGCTGGGGCTCGTCACGCCCGAGCGCACCAGCGGCGGCGGGCGACGCTACTCGCTGCGGGACGTGGCCATGCTCCGTGAGGTCCAGCGCCTCAGCCAGGAGGAGGGCGTCAACCTCGCCGGCATCAAACGGATCATCGAACTGACCAATCAGGTCGACGCCCTGCGTGGCCGCGTGTCCGAGCTGGTCGAGGAAGTGGCCGAGCTCCGTCGCCGTTCCGGCGGTTCCGCGCGGATGGGCGGCGAGCTCGTCCACGTGCCCCGGTCGACCTCCGTCGTGGTGTGGCGGCCCCGGCACCAGCGGGACGCCGCCAGCAGCGACGACCGATGACCGTGTCCGCCCGACTTTCGTAGCGAAGGCTCACCTAATATAGTTCGGCGCGTGACCGCCTCGCGTACGGAACAGGGGCATGCCCCGCTCGGGTTGCCCGCCCGGCCGACCGGGCGCGGTGGAGCGGTCGCCGTGGTGACCGACCGGGCGGAGTACACCTACGCGGAGCTCGCCCGGATGACCGCCGAGCGCGCGGCCGAGTACCCGTCCGTGACGACCGGTCGCCGCATGATCGGTCTGATGGCGACGAACACCGTCGAGTTCCTGGTGGACTACCTCGCCGCCCACGAGGCCGGGCACGTCGTGCTGCTCCTCCCGCCGGACGGCGCGGCGACGGACCACCTCCTCGCGGCGTGGCACCCCGATGTGGTCGCCGGGGACGGCCGGCCACTCCCGGGCGGTGTGGACACGGCGCCGCCGCGGCACGAACTGCACCCCGACCTGGCCCTGCTCATGAGCACCTCCGGCTCCACGGGCGCGCCCAAGCTGGTCCGGCAGTCCCGCCGGGCCGTGCTGGCCAACGCGCGCTCGATCGTGGACTACCTCGGCATCGTGCCGGGGGACCGGGCGATCACCACCCTGCCGCCGCACTACTGCTACGGCCTGTCGGTACTGCACAGCCATCTGCTGGCCGGCGCGTCCGTGGTGCTCAACTCCGATTCCGTCTCCACGCCGGCGTTCTGGGCCCGGGCCGAGAGCCGGCAGGTGACGACGTTCGCCGCCGTACCGCACACGGTCGAGCTCCTCGAGCGTGCCGGCCTCGAGCACCTGGACCGGCTCACCCACCTGCGCTACCTCACCCAGGCCGGTGGCCGGCTGGCGCCGGACGCGGTCCGCCGTCTGGCCGCACACCTGGAGATGCGGGGCGCCGAACTCGTGGTGATGTACGGACAGACCGAGGCGACAGCCCGCATGGGGTACCTCCCACCGCATCTCGCGCGGACCCGGGCGGGTGCCATCGGGATCGCGATCCCCGGCGGGTCGTTCCGTGTCGACCGTCCGCAGGGGGCCGGGCCCGACGACCCGGGGGAGCTCGTCTATCGCGGCCCCAACGTGATGATGGGGTACGCCCGGTCGTCGGCCGACCTCGCGCGGGGGCCGGAGCTGGAGGAGCTGCGGACCGGCGACCTCGCCCGCATCGCCGACGACGGTCTCGTGGAGATCGTCGGGCGGATGGGGCGCGAGACGAAGATCTTCGGACACCGGATCGACCTGGGTCGCGTGGAGGCCTCCCTCGCGGACGGTGGTGTCGACGCCTGGTGCGTCGGTGAGCCCGACCGCTTGGTCGTGGTGTCCCGTGAGCGCTCGAACGCCCTCGTCACCGCCGCCGCGACGGCCTCGGGTCTGCCCACGTCGGCGATCGAACAGTTCGTCGTCGTCGACCCTCCCCGTACCCCCGCCGGCAAGATCGACCAGGCCGCGCTGCGCGCACTCGTCGCCGGTCGCGACCGGGCCGGCGCCGGGTCGGACACCGACCCGCCCAGCTCGCTCGTGGCCCGCGCGCTCGGACTCGACGCGTGCCCGCCGGAGGCCACGTTCGTCGACCTCGGCGGGGACTCCCTCACCTATGTGGTCCTCTCGACCCGGCTCGAGGAGCGGGTGCCCGACCTGCCCCGCGATTGGCACCTGCGCCCGCTGGGTGAACTCGACACCCGGGCGGCCGGACCGCGTCCGCCGGCGGCCTCCCGCTGGACTCCCTGGAGAGCGTGGGCCCGCGTCGACACCTCGGTGGTGCTACGCGCCCTGTTCATCCTCACGATCGTCGGCGGGCACACCCGGGCGTTCGCGGTCTACGGCGGCGCGCACGTCCTGGTGGCCCTGACCGGCTACTCCCTGGCCCGCTTCCGGCTGCACTCCACCAGCGCCCGCCAGCGGGCCCGCGGCGTGCTCACGACGGCCGGGAGGATCGCGGTCCCCGCAGTCGTCTGGCTGCTGCTCGTCACTCCGCTGACCAGTCGCTATCACTGGTACTCGCCGCTGCTGGCCACCCACTTCCTCGGTCCCCGGTCCTGGTCCGACGACCGCTGGTGGAACCCGTGGCAGATGTGGTTCGTCGAGGCGACCGTCTATCTCCTGCTCGGCGTGGCCGCGCTCATGGCGGTCCCCGCGGTCAGCAGACTCGACAGGCGGTGGCCGTTCGCGCTGCCCGCCGCGCTGGTCGGGCTCGGACTGCTCGTGCGCTTCACCGTCGTCGACCTCGGCGGGGGACCCCTCGTGTGGTACTCGGCGCCGGCGGTGCTGTGGTTGTTCGGCCTCGGCTGGGCGGTGGCGCGGGCCGAGCCCGGGGGGTCCGCACCGGGCCCGCATCGCGCGGTCCCGGCCGCGGCGTGGGCGCGGCTCGCCTGCTCGGCGGTCGCGCTCGTGTGCGTGCCGGGCTGGTTCGGCCACCCGGAGCGGGAAGTGGTGATCGTGGCCGGGATCCTCGCCCTGATCTGGATCCCCGCCGTCCGGCTGCCCCGGCCGGTGGTGCGGGTGGTGACCCCTCTCGCGGCGGCCTCGCTCTTCATCTACCTCACCCACTTCCTCGTGTATCCGCCGATCCGGGACGCGGGCCACCCGTGGCTCTCGTGGGTCGCCTCGCTCGCGGTGGGGGTGTGCGTGTGGTGGCTGTGGGAGCGCGGTGCCGGGATCGCGCGGCGGGTCACCGCCCGGGGTGGGGATGCCGGAGCCTGAGGCGGCGCACGGGGCGAGCTGCTGTGGCGCCCAATCCGACAGGCGGAATCCACGATCCCCATTACGGTGAGCTCAGGCGGGCACCAGTGCCCGCGGGCGCCGGGACCACCCCCGGGCCCGGCACCACGAGCAACGGGGAGCACGTATGCGACGAGGCGTCACCGGATGGTTCGAGCCGATGTCGGCGCGCGATGCGGCCTACATCTACGACGAGGGCCCGGGCCACCCCGAGATGATCATTGCGTGCTACCTCTTCGACGCCTCGGGAGGAGCGCCCGTCGCCGCGTCATCGGCGACCTCGCTGAGGCGGTGGGTCGGCGAGCGTCTCGGCGCGGCGGACTTCCTCACCAGACGAATCCGGCACCTCCCCCTGGAGATCGGCCTGCCCGTGTGGGTTCCCGCGCCCGACCTCGACCTGGACAGGCACGTTCACCTGCATGCGATCGACGGCGGGGAGCCCGAGTTGCGCGCGATGCTCTCCGAATTCGCGGCCACCCGGGTCGACCTGGGCGGTCCGCCCTGGCAGATCCATGCCCTGGTGGGGCTGAGGGACGTCGACGGTCTGGACGAGGCCGTCGCGGTCGTGGTGAAGATCCACCACTGCGCCGCGGACGGTATGGCGGTACGCACGCTGGAAGCAGCGTTGTTCTCCGAGTCCTCGCTGCCCGATCCGCCGGCGCGGATTCGCCCAGCACATCCGTTGGAGACGACCGTTCGGGGGGTCGTCGGCGCCCCGTGGCGCCTGGCCCGCTTCATCCACAGAGTTCGATCCACCCGGGCGGACGCCGAGGATGTCGCCCGCCGGACCCGGGAGGGGCTGCTGCCGGCCGGGGAGGCGGCCCGGCCCACCACCCGGTTCAACGCGCCCTCCTCGGGGTCTCTGCACCTCGAACTTCGCACCTTCGATCACGCGGACATCCGGGCCGCACGCCGCGCGGTACCGGGGGCCACCGTGAACGACGTTCTGCTCGCGGCGGTCTCGGGAGCACTGCGTCGGCAGCTCGCGGAGCTGGACGAGTCACCCGAGGGCTCGCTCGCCGCGATGGTGCCGATCTCACTACGTCTTCCGGACGGCCGCACAGGAGCGAGTCGGGCGGACCGGACCGGCGGGGGCGCGGCCAACCAGCTGCTGCTCGGCACGATCGACCTACACTCCGATGTGCCGGATCCGGTGGAGCGACTGGCTGCGATATCGATGTCCGCGGCCGACGAGAAAGCTCGCTGGATCGATGATCGGGTCCGCCGAGCCTACACGAGGATCGACGCATCACCGTCGTGGCTCCTGGCGCTTAGGGGCGTAGTGCGCCGTCGCACGCGAACGGGCGGAGTCGCTCCCCACACCAGGCTCCGCAACACGATGATCAGCAATCTTCCGGCCCCGGCGGGGGCTCCGACCTTCGACGGGGCCCCGATGCGCACGAGCTTCGGAGTGCTGCCGGTGGTGGACGGTGATCTACTACGCCACCTGTTCGCTACGCTCGGCAACCGGTTGATCCTGTCCGTCACGGTGGACCCGGAGGTCATGGCGGATCCTGCGCACTATGCCGATCTGATCGCGGACGAGCTTTTCGTGCTCGCCACCGCGTCAGGGCCGGTGTAGCGGGGGTGGAGATACGTAAACACCGATTGTGTTTAACCTCACATTAGATTACCCTGATCCGCGACCGTACACAGGGAGGTCGCAGACACAGGTCGGACATCCCAGCCCCCTCAAGGAGTGGTTATGAATTCGCTTGACATCGGTGCCCTGCTTCCGCTGATCACCACGCTCGCAGGCTTCGATCAGCTGTCCCTCAACATCTTTGGCTCGATCTCCGGCTCGCTGGGCCTGCCGGTCGAAGAGGCCGCAGTCTGAGCTGGATAGCTCACTCCCAGGCGTGATCACCCACGCCACATCCCATTCAGCAAGGAGAACACAATGAACGGTGTAGTCGGTTCACTCGCGGGCCTGCTCGGCACGCTCGAAGGCAGCGTCGAGAACCTCGGCGGTTCCATCGCCAGCCTGGTCGGAATCGGGGCAGGCAGCCTCGCGGACAACCTCGAGCCGGTGCTCGAGGCCCTGACCTCGGCCAGTGATCGGGCCCCTGACGCCGGGAAGTAAGACTCCCGCGCAGG
>NZ_JBYMTL010000002.1:630600-769705 GCF_057773085.1 Dietzia sp. IBK-p2-16D
GCGGTTCCATCGCCAGCCTGGTCGGAATCGGGGCAGGCAGCCTCGCGGACAACCTCGAGCCGGTGCTCGAGGCCCTGACCTCGGCCAGTGATCGGGCCCCTGACGCCGGGAAGTAAGACTCCCGCGCATCCGGAGAATCGGCAACCGGCACCACCCTGTGCCCGACAAGTGGCGCGGGTAGCGTCGGGGCGACGAACGACCGGGATAGGTCGGCCGCCCGGCCATCCCGTAGCCGAAACCCCGTAGCCGACCCCAGCCGACGAGGAGGACGACCCGTGCGCATCGCCGCCGCCCAGATCCTGACCGGACGCGACCCGCAGGACAACCTTCGGCTGGTCCGCGAGTCGGTCGCCGAGGCCGCCGCGCAGGGGGCCCGGATCGTGGTGTTCCCCGAGGCCACCATGCGGGCGTTCGGTGCGGGCCGGCTGGACGAGATCGCCGAACCCCTTGACGGCCCGTGGGCGACCTCGGTGGCTGAATCGGCTCGGGAGCACGGTGTCCTCGTCGTCGTCGGCATGTTCACGCCCGGGCAGGGCGGCCGCGTCCGCAACACCCTCCTGGTCACCGGGCCGGCCGGCGACGCCGACGGCGGGCCGGACCGCGACCTCCACCTGGGGTACGACAAGATCCACCTGTTCGACGCGTTCGGGTTCGCGGAGTCCGACACCGTCGAGCCGGGCGACGCCACGCACGTCGTGACGGTCGACGGCGTGGGCGTGGGTCTGAGTGTCTGCTACGACATCCGCTTCCCGGGCCAGTACACGGCGCTCGCCACCGCCGGCGCCCGGATCACCCTGTGCAGCGCCTCGTGGGGCGCGGGCGAGGGGAAGGTCGACCAGTGGCGGTTGCTCGCCCGCGCCCGCGCGCTCGACTCGACCACGTTCCTGTTCGCCGTCGGGCAGGCCGATCCCGAGGTGGAGGGCGTGGAGGTCAAGCCCGGCGCCCCCACCGGCGTCGGCCACTCGCTGCTCGTCGGACCGGACGGGACCGTGCGCGCCGAGGCCGGCGCCGGATCGGAGCTACTGGTGGTGGATGTCGACGACGACGAGGTCACCGGCATCCGGAAGGTGATCCCGGTGCTCGCCAACGGACGGGTCACGGAGCCCTCCGGCGGGGAGGTCCCGCAGTGACCGGGCCGGACGGCCCGGACCGGGGCGGCCGACCCGCTGATCCGGAGCAGCCGGGCGACGACGCCGTCACCGAGCCGAATCCGGCGGTCGAGCCGGGTGCCGACCCGCCGACGCAGCACCTCCCGCCCACCGACCCGCCGACCGAGCACCTCCCGCCGGTCGGCTCGGGCGAGGGCAGCACGGCATGGTCGCAGTACCCGGCGGACGGTGGAGCCGCGGCCGCGGGTGGGGCTGCCGGTGCGGCCGGTGGTGCGGGGGCGTTCGGCGCGGCTGCCGGTTCCGGGGCGTCCGAGGTTGGTCCCGGCACGTCCGGCTATCCTACCGCCGCGGGCGTCCCCGCCTCTGGCCACCCCGCCGGGGACGTGCCGCCCCCGGGGGATGTCCCGCCTCCGGGGGACGGCGACGCCTGGGACGACGGTGGCGGTGACGGAGGGTCCACGCCGTGGATGATCGCCGCCATCCTGCTCGCGGTCGCATTGGTGGCGGCACTAGTGGTGTGGCTGGTCTCCGCGACCGGCGGCGAGGACCCGGTCGCCACCCCCACCACGACGACGCAGACCACCACCTCGCAGACCACCCGGACCACGCCGCCGACGACGCAGCCCACGACGACCGGCCCGCCGAGTCCCACCGAACGCTGTAGCCCGGGTTTCGTGGCCGACGAGCTGGGCAGCGGCACGACCGTGCGGGAATGCGACGAGCGGTTCCTGCTGGTCACCCGCGACGACGGGGAGATCGAGCTGCTCTCGTGGCGCGACGACGACTGGGAGTTCCTGGCCGAGCCCACCTCGGACGTGTGCCGCGAGCAACTCGAGCAGCTGGGCGTCCCCGACCGGTTCCGCCGCGTGTTCCAGCCGTGCGAGGCGCCCACCAGCACCACCACCTCGCAGACCAGTCCCACCACCACGACGGGGGCGACCACCTCCACTCCGCAGACCAGCACCGAGACTCCCGTCCCGCCGGCGGGTGAGCCCCAGGCCGGCGACGGCGACGGCCAGGGCGACGACGGCGGCGGCGGCGACGGGGACGGGGACGGCGGGGACGACGATGCGGGCGGCGGTACCGCAGCCGGCGACGGCGGTGACACGACCGACGACTCCGACGAGGGCGCGCCCGGCGCCGGCGAGGACGCCGACACCGTCGCGGCGGCGCGCTGATCCGGCCGCCGCGGCGCGTTCCCGCATCGAGAAGACAGTTCCGCACAGCCGCTCTCGGACGTCGTGTGCGGAACTGTCTTCTGGATGGCGACGTGGGTGGCTGCGCCGCGCGGCGGGATTGTCAGGGGCGGTCGTAGCTGATGTTCTCCCGCGGGGTGCCCGCCGCGACCAGGCCGCGGATCGTGGCACGCAGCATGTCGGGCGAGCCCGAGACGATCACCTGCCGGTCGGCCCACGATCCCCACTGCGTGACGGCCTCGACCAGGGTCCCGGACTGCCGTCGGTGCAGCGTGCGGGGCAGTTCCTGCCGGGGGCCGGCCCACCAGGGGTCCTCGTCGGACTCGGAGACGGGCTGGATGGTCAGCCACGGGGCGGTGGCGGCGAGGTCGACCAGGGTCGGCAGGTCGTAGAGGTCACCGGGGTAGCGGGCCCCGTAGAACAGGTGCACCCGCGGGTTGTGGGCGTGGCGCATCATGTCCAGCAGCAGGCACCGCAAGGGAGCGATCCCGGTCCCGCCGCCGATCATGAGCACGTCGCGGAACGGCTCGGTCCGGTCCACCTCGAGCAGTCCGAGCGGGCGGGCGACCACCCAGCGGTCGCCCACCCCCACGCCGCGGACCAGGGATCCGCTCAGCGCGCCGCCGGGTACGTCGCGGATGTGGAATTCGATCTGGCCGGCCGGGTTCGACGGGATCGACGGGCTGAGCCGTCGCCACACGCCGGGAGCGTAGGGCGTGAGCACGCTGAGGTACTGCCCCGGGTGGTAGTCGACCATCACGTCGCTGAGGAGCCGCACCACCACCACATCGCGGGTCGGCCGGAGGACCTCCACCACGGTCGCTCCGACGCGCGCGGGCCCCCGGTCGTCGGCGGCGGCGCCCTGCTGCAGCGCGGTCGACAGCACCCGGTAGGCGGTGCCCAGGGTCGTCTCGAGCCGGTCGTCCCAGCCGCGTCCGGTGAGGTGGCGCAGAGTGTGGGCCAGCGCCTCCCCGAAGCGCTGGTGATGCCCGGGCGTCAGTTCGAGCTTGCGGTGGTCGGCTCCCAGGTCGCGGGCGAACTCGACCACCTCCTCCACCTTGTCCCGGTCGCCGCGCGCGTGTTCGGTGGTCTCGAACGCCCACCGCATCGCCCGCGCGAAGTCCCGGAGCACCGGTGTGGCGTCGCGGGGGAACAGTTCACGGAAGTCGGGGTCGGCCGCCCGCAGGGCCCGGGCGAACAACGCGGGG
The DNA here is from genome assembly GCF_057773085.1 of Dietzia sp. IBK-p2-16D. Taxonomy (NCBI): domain Bacteria; kingdom Bacillati; phylum Actinomycetota; class Actinomycetes; order Mycobacteriales; family Dietziaceae; genus Dietzia; species Dietzia sp. IBK-p2-16D. Next base: position 634,114 of record NZ_JBYMTL010000002.1, read on the forward strand.
AACCGCTCGTCGGCCAGCAGGTCGCGTAGAGCGAGCAGCGGCGGGGTCTGCGCCTCGACGGGGACCGGCTGCTCGAGCGGCTCGGCCAACGGATCGACGGGCGTGCCGAGGAACGGGTCCAGGTCGATGTCTCCCACGAGGCGCTCCAGCTCGGAGGCACGGAACGGTTCCTCGGCATGGTCCGGTCCGGGGCCGTTGCTCACCGTCGCACGCCTCCGTCCTCGTCGTCGTCGCTCTGGTCGTCGCTGCTGTGGTTCTCGCGGGCGTCGTCCTCGCGCCGTCCGCTGGCCCCACCCTATCCGCGCACGCGACCCGCCCGCCCGGTCACTGATCAGGGAGGCTCACCGATCAGGGCGGCTCACCGGCCCAGGGTGATGTCGACCCCCGCGCGCAGTTCGTCCTCGGTGTAGGTCAGTTGGCCGCGGCCGGCCAGTTCCACCATGTAGAACGAGCCACCGGCGGGGACGTCGGGGAACTCGAAGGTGAAGGTGCACGAGGACAGGTCGCCGCCGGAGTAGACGAGCATGGCGGTGCCGATCTGCGTGGTGCCGCCCTTGATGAGCGTGATGGTGGTGCCCTCGCCGATATCGGACAGTGTGATGGGCATGTCGCAGCCGGTGCGGTCGCCCGAGACGGGTTCTGCGGGGGTCGAGACGACGGTGAACGTGCCGTCGACGGTGAATGACCCGGACCCCGGCGCGCTGTCGGCCGGGGGGAGGACCTGGGGGAAGGGGCCGCGCGAGGGGTCGGTGCGGCGGCCGGGGTCGGATCCTGGTCCGAGGAAGACCACGCCCAGAGCCACGACGACGACGAGGGCCGCCACCCCGATGATCGCCGCGGCCGCGCCGGTGCCGCGCGGGCGGTCCTCTGCCGGGGCAACGGCGGGCGGTGGGCCGTCGCCGGGGCGGCCATCGGGGGCCACGGGTGTCCCGGGGGTCGCGGGGGTGTCCGGATCCGGCCCCGGGACCGGGGAGGGCAGTGGCCGGGGCGGGTCGCCGTAGCGGTAGGTGCCGTCGGACAGCGGGGGGTAGTGCATCGGCATCGTGCGCGCCCCCTTCCGGTCCGGCGCTCGCTCGCCGGCGTCGCACGGGTCCATCTCGCGTGTGGCGCCCGTCCAGGGGGCCGATTCTAGTCGCCGGGCAGGTGACGGGTTGGTCACAGGAGAGGTCGAGGAGCGGGTGGCGAGTAGTCGCGCGAGCGGTTCTTCGGGGATGGTGGAGGAATGTCTGCCGAGCAACCCCGTTCCGCCCCAGCTGCCACCGGTTCGGTGCACCACGACCCGGTGGCCGATTCCGACCTCGATCCCGCCACCCCGGTCCCGACCCGACCGGGGCCGATCGAGGCCGTCACCAACGTCGTCCGCGGCGCGCTCATCGGTCTCGCCGAGCTCGTGCCGGGCATCTCCGGTGGGACCGTGGCGTTGGTCGTGGGCGTCTACCCGCGCCTGCTGGACACCGGTGCGCACCTCGTCGACGGGATGCGGTCTGCCGTCCTCGGCCCTGACCGCCGGGTGCGGACACGGGCGGCGTTCCGACACGCCGACCTCTGGCTGCTGGGTCTGCTCGCGGTGGGCATGCTCGCGATGGTCTTCACGATGGCCGGTGTGATGGTGGGATTCGTCGAGGACTTCCCCGAGGTCTCGCGTGGGCTCTTCCTGGGCATGGTGACGATGAGTGTCGCGGTGCCGTGGGGGATGGCCCGCCGGGTCCCGGGTGGTCGGACGTGGGTGCTCGGCCTGCTGTTCGTGGTGGGCGCGGCCCTCGCGTTCGTTCTGTCCGGGCTGCCGAGCGGCACGATCGACGACCCGTCCCACCTCCTCGTGTTCGTCGCCGCGTCGGTGGCGATCTGCGCGCTCGTGCTTCCCGGGATGTCCGGTTCGTTCCTGCTCATGGCCATGGGTCTGTACGCGCCCACGATGAGTGCGGTGGAGAACCGCGACCTGGGGTACATCGGTGTGTTCGCGGCCGGTGCGTTCGTCGGCATCGCCTTGTTCGTCAAGGTGCTGGACCGGCTGTTGGAGGACTTCCGCAAGCCGACCCTGATCGTCATGGTGGGTCTGATGATCGGGTCGCTGAGGGCCCTCTGGCCGTGGCAGGACGATCAGGGCGGCATGCTCGCGCCGGGCGACAACTGGCTGACGGTCGTGGCGGCCGCGGTGGCCGGCGTGGCTGTCGTCTCGGTGGTACTGGTCGTGGAACGCAGGCTGTCCGAGACGATCGCCCATGAACACGAGGAGATGGACCACCATCACGACACGGCGAACGGCGGCGCCGCCACGACCACCGGCGGCGCCGCCACGACCGGTCAGGCGCGGGACAACACCTCCGACTCCAACCTCCGGTAGCCGGTCTCCATCCCGTCGACCATGCCGGTGCCGAGGATCATGTCGCGGAGCTCGGCGCTGTCGTAGGTGATGACGAGTGTCATGAGGGTCCCGCCCTCGACGGGCGTGAGGGTCTGTTCGTTGAGCGTCGGGGGCGCGCCGGCCCCCTCCATCGTCTCGGTGAACACCTCGCGGTGCGGGGGATCGGTCGAGACGAGCTCCCCGGTGAGCGCGAACGCTTCACCCTCGACGCCGTCGTCGGGGGCCCACTCGAATCGAGTGGTCTCACCGGGCGCCGAGGCGACGCGGCAGCCGACCAGGGCCCAGCCGTCGGGCCCGTGGAACCACCGGTCCAAAAGCTCCGGATCGTGGTGGGCGTCCCAGACCTGTTGCGGCGTGCCGCGCAGGATGCGGGAGAACCGCACCGTCCGGTCGTCGAGGAACCGGGACTGCGTGCCGGTGTCGGCCGCGAAGGTGGTGTCGTCGGTGACCACGGCCTCGATCTGGCCCATCGCCTCGCGGGTGCCCTCCTCGATGCCCATCTCGATGAGCTTCTCGAGTTCGTCCACGCTGTTGAAGTGGGTGGTGGTCTCGAGGCGGGAACCGGTGGCCGTCTCGCCGAAGGTGAACACCGCGCGCGTGGTGGGCAGATCGGTGTTCGGGCGGCCGTCGTCGTGGCTGAAGCCGTCGAGCACCTCGAACGAGCGGCCCTCGTCCACGGACAGGAATTCCCAGTACCCGCCGGCCCGGGTGCCGTCCGGGCCGGTCATGTAGTAGTCCGAGCGGCCGCCGGGGAAGACGTCGTGCCGGGTGAAGGTGGCCGGCCAGGTGGGTGGCCCCCAGAACTTCTCGAGCTGGCGTGGGTCGACGTACGCGTCCCACAGGCGGCGGACCGGCACCGGGAACTCCGCGGTGATGGTCAGGGTCAGCCGGTCGAGGTCTCTGTCTACGGATGTCACAGGCATGGCCTGCCTCTTTCCTCGTGATACTGCCGATGTGATGGGTCAGTCCTCGGCGAGGAGGGCGTCGAGCCTGTCGATGCGTCCCCGCCAGATGTCCTCGTAGGCGTCTAGCAGGCGTTGTGCCCCGTGGATCGCCCTGAGGTCTCCTCGGATCCGGCGTTCGCGCCCGATCCGGTGGTCTGTGATCAGTCCCGCCTCCTCCAGTACGTTGACGTGTTTGCGGACGGCCGCGAACGACATGTCGTAGTGGTCCGCGAGTTCGGAGACGGTGGATTCGCCGGCCAGGGTGCGCCGGAGGATGTCCCGCCGGGTCGCGTCGGCCAGGGCCCGGAAGATCCGGTCCACCTCGTCGTCGCTGAAGTCCGGCCCACTGGGGTCCGGCTCAGTGTGGTCCGGCCCACTGTGGTCCACTTCGTGTGCTCGATATGAAACCATGTGGTATCACGATAGGCCGGTGGTCGGTCACGGTCAATAGTCAGCCGGACACGCTGCCCGCATCCGGTTCTCCACAACCGGTTCCGCCTCCACAGGGACCCGGCCCACGGATCCGGTGTCCGGGCATCTCGTCGTCGTCGTCCTCTAGCCTGGCGGCGTGCCGGCATCGATCCCCCGGGTTCCCGAATCCCACGTCGCGTCCTTCGTGGGCTCCGCGGCGCTGGGACGTGCCCGCGCCTACGCGAACGCGACGCGGGTCCGAGACGTCGCGTACGACGCCGGCACCCACCGGCTCACCGCGAACGTCGAGGGCAGCGGAGGCAGGGGCGGCCGTGGTTGGTACTCCACGAGCGTCCACCTCACCGCGCCGGCCGCGGACGGCTCGGCCCGCCCGCTGCGCAGCATGTGTTCGTGTCCCGTCGCGCTGAACTGCAAACACGCCGCCGCACTCATGCTCTTCGCGGGAGCGCAGGCGAACCACGACGAGTCGGTCCCCGCCTGGCGCCGCCAGGCGGAGGAGTCGCTGCGCGCGCTCGACGCCCCGCGGCGGCAGCCCGAGGCCCCGGTGGTCGGACTCCAGCTCTCGGTGGTCCGGGACGAGCTGGCACCGGACGACGGCTCGGGCGGGTTGCGTCCCGGGCTGGGCAACCGCCTCAAGGCCCGGATCGTCGTGCCGGGCAGCGGTGGGCGTTGGAAATCGGCCGGCGTGGAGTGGGACCGGCTGCGCTACGGCTGGGACGGTGCACTGTCGATGGCGCAGGCCGGCTGGTTTCGCGCCGTCGACGCCCTCGCGCGGAGTCACCGACAGGCGCGTGTGTGGCTGGACCTGTGCGACGCCGAGGTCCCGGCGCTGTGGCCGCTCATCGCCACCGCGGCGGAGGCGGAGATCGAGATCGTCCCCGGTGACGGCCTGAGGGAGGTTGTGCCCGGACCACCCCGTCGCGTGGGACTGACGGCGTGGAGCCCCGACGGCGCGGAGCTCGTGTTGGTCGCCGCGGCAGAGGTGGAACCGGAACCGGGCGACGACGGCGACGACGAGGGCGACGACGACGACGAGGTCATCGACCGCCCCCTGCCCGGCGCCCTCGTGGGGGAGCACGGGGACATGGTCGCCCTGGTCAGGGGTCGCGTGCTGGAACTCTGCCCCGTCGGGCGTCTCGACCCCGGCGTGGCCCGGCGGCTCCGCGACTGGCAGACGCTGACCATCCCGAACGAGGCGGTCGGGGAGTTCTGCGCCGACTTCCTCCCCGACCTAGCCGACCGGTTCCCGGTGGTCGACCGGGTCGGGCGGCTCGAACTGCCCGAATTCGACCGCGTGGAGCTCGAGCTTACGATCCGCCCCCTCGCGGGAGCGGGCGCAGGCGGCGCCGGTGCGGCGGCCGCTGCGGGGCAGGGCCTCGAGCTGGTCCTGCAATGGCAGCGCGTCGACGTGATGCGGATGTCCGACGGCTCCGAGGCGGAGCGCCGGCGGCCGCTGACCGCGGTCGACCTGGGCGAACGGAGGCCTGCCCCTGCCGATCCCGCCGTCGTCACGCTGGCCGCCACGGTCGAGGCCGCGGGCTGGGAATGGACGATCGCGGAGGGCGCAATCCGGGTCTCCGGGCGCGACGCCGGGATGGTGCTCACCGACGGGATCAGGGAGCTCGGTGCCCTGGACGGCATCCGGGTGACGGTGCTCGACGGCGTCCCGCAGATCCGGCGGGCCACCGAGGGGCCGCGGATCCATGTGGCGACCGAGGACGACAGGTCCGGGATCGACTGGCTCGGGCTGACGGTCACGGTGACGGTGGAGGGACGCCCGGTGCCGTTCGCGGCGGTGTTCCGGGCGGTCGTCACCGGCCAGGAGGAGTTCATCACCGACGACGGGCTGCTCGTCCCGGTGGACCTCGAACGGTTCGGGGAGCTGCGCGTGCTGCTCGAGGAGGCGATGGAGGCCGCGGCCGACCGGGTGGGCAGGGAGCCGAACTCCACGGGCGTGCGGATCGGCCTGGGTCAGGCGGGCCTGCTCGCGGACCTGGCCGAGTTGGCCGACGACCTGGCCCCGCCCTCGGGCCGCGCCGAGGCGTTGCTCGAACTGGCCTCCGACACGCCCGCCCCCGTGCCGGTCCCCGCGATGCTCGAGGCCGACCTGCGGCCATACCAACAGCACGGTCTGGACTGGCTGGCGATGCTGTGGCGCCACCGGATCGGAGGCATCCTCGCCGACGACATGGGCCTGGGCAAGACCGTGCAGGCGCTCGCGCTGATCGCCCACGCGCACGAGACGGCCTGCGCCGCACCGGCCGGGGTCGACGAGGCCGGATCGCCGGGCCCGTTCCTGGTGGTGGCGCCGTCGTCGGTCGTGCCCAACTGGGAGGCCGAGGCCCGCCGGTTCGTCCCCTCACTCCGCGTGGCGCGACGATCGGCGACCGAGGCCAAGTCCGCCTCCACGGTCGCCGAGGACGCCCGCGCGCACGACATCGTGGTGACCTCCGCGACCGTGCTGCGTCTGGACGCCGAGTCCTACGCCGGCATCGACTGGGCCGGGGTGATCCTCGACGAGGCCCAGCAGGCCAAGAATCCCACCTCCAAACTCTTCGCGGCGCTGGCCGGGCTGCGCGCCGACTTCCTGCTGGCCGTGACCGGCACGCCGATGGAGAACAACCTCACGGAGCTGTGGGCGGTCGCGGCGCTGTCGTGCCGCGGTGTCCTGCCCGACGCCAGGGACTTCCGGTCCCAGTACCGCACGCCCATCGAGAAGTACGGTGACGCCGCTGCGCTGGAACGATTGCGGCGGCGGCTGCGACCGTTCCTGCTGAGGCGTCGCAAGGAACTCGTGGCCGGCGATCTGCCCCCGCGCACCGATGCGGTGATGGAGATCGAACTCTCGGCGACGCACCGCCGGATCTACGAGCGGGAACTGGCCAGGCAGCGGGCATCCCTACTGGCGTTGCTCGACGACTTCGAGGCCAACCGCATCAGCATTCTCGCCGGGCTCACGGTGCTCCGGCGGTTGTGTCTGGACGCCTCGCTGATCGACCCGGACCACGCCGGGGTCGGCTCGGCCAAGACCGATGAGCTCATCGCCTCGCTGCGGGAGGTGGTGGCCGAAGGGCACCGCGCGCTGGTGTTCAGCCAGTTCACCACCTACCTCGACACGGTGGTCGACAGGCTGCGCGACGAGGGGATCACCGTGGCCCACCTCGACGGCCGGACCACCGACCGCGCCGGCGCAGTGGGGGAGTTTACCCAGGGCGGTGCCCAGGTGTTCTGCCTCAGCCTCAAGGCCGGCGGCGTGGGGCTGAACCTCGTGGGCGCCGACTACGTTTTCCTGCTGGACCCGTGGTGGAACCCGGCGACCGAGGCGCAGGCCGTCGACCGGGCGCACCGCATCGGCCAGACCCGGCCGGTGCTGGTATACCGGATGGTCGCCCGCGACACCATCGAGGAGCGCGTCGTGGAGTTGCAGCGGCGCAAGGCCGAACTGTTCGCGTCCGTCCTGGACAGCGGGGAGCACTTCTCGGCGGCGCTCACCGCCGACGACCTGCGGGGGTTGCTGGACTAGAGACGGCCGGCCGGGTGTCGGGGACCCGACCGCGAGCGTGAACTCAGAGCCGCCCGGGGAACGCCAGTCCCGCGGCCACGGCCGCCCCGAACAGGGCGGTGTCACGAGAGGGTGAGTAGACCACCCGCGGGGTGGACACCGAGATCGGCAGCGACTGCAGCTGCTCGGCGACCGGACCGTGAAGCGCCTTGCCCAGGCCCACCACGATCCCGCCGGTGAGCAGTACGGTCTGTGGCCGGAACAGCTGGACGGCGTCCACGAGGAACGACCCGAGCCGGTAGGCGTAGATCTCGGCGGCACCGTCGCCGTGCTCGCGCTCGAGGTCGTACAGCCCGTGCCCGCCGAGCCCCCACCACGCCTCGGTGTTGGTGCCGTCCCCGACGATGCGCCAGTGCCCGAGATCCCAGCCGGTGTGACCGCACGGGTGGATGAGCGCCCCGTGGTGGTTGAGTGCCCCGAATGCCAGGGACGATCCGAGCGAGATGGCGATCCCGCCGAACTCGACATCCGGGAGCCGCGTCAGTGCCAGGGCGTGGGCGTCGCCGTCGCCGATGACGGAGACGGGCGCGTCGATCAGCGACACGAGTTCGGTTCGCAGGTCGCCCTCCGCCCAGGCGGCGGCCCGCGAGGACACCACGCGTCCCCGGTCCGCGTCGACGTGGCCGTGGAGGGACACGCCCACGCCGGCGGGGGAGTCGTCGACGGCGAGGACCGCTGCGGCGAGGTCCTCGGCCGTGGCGACCTCGGCCCCGTGGACGCCGACGACGTTGCCGTCGACGACCGCGCCGATCCGTGTGCCACTGCCGCCGATGTCGACGACGACGCCGTTCCTCATCGCGCTACCTCCGGTTCCTCCGCCAACATTCTCCCCACTTATTCGTAGCGGCCGCGGCGCGGGCTGGGTGGCGACTCCGGCTGACCGGGCCGGATGTGCCCGGAATCACAAGCGCTCTCGGGCATCGCCTGCCCGCCTACCTCGTTGATAGTAGATATGACTACAACTTTTGAGACCCAGAACGCGCTCGTGCTCGACGAGCAGGCTCAGGACCTGCTGTTCCGCGAGGCACGCTCCGCCAACGCGTTCAGCGACGAGCCCGTCACAGATGACCAGATCGCCGCGATCTTCGACCTGGTCAAGTGGGCTCCGACCGCGATGAACACCCAGCCACTCCGGGTGGTCGTCATCCGGTCCGACGAGGCCAAGGCCCGGTTGCTTCCGCACCTGGCGGAGGGGAACAGGGCCAAGACCTCCAACGCCCCGGTTGTCGCGCTGCTCGCGGCCGACATCGACTTCCACGACGAGCTGCCCACGCTCTTCCCGCATTTCCCCGGCGCGCGCGACCTCTTCGTCGGCGACGAGGCGACCCGCGCGGACGCCGCTCGACTCAACGCCGGACTGCAGATCGGCTACGCCATCATCGGCATCCGTGCCGCCGGACTCGCGGCCGGCCCGATGACGGGATTCGACGCGGAGGCCGTGTCCCGGGAGTTCTTCCCGGACGGTCGCCACCAGGTCCTCGTGGCGGTCAACATCGGCAAGCCCGCCGAGGACGCCTGGTTCGACCGGTTGCCCCGACTCGACATCGACGAGGTCGTCGAGACGATCTGACGTTCCACGTGGTCGGCGCCGGGCACCTCAGCTGGTGGGGGCGCCCGGGCAACCGACCACGTGTAGCGCGAAGCGGTCGCCATAGCCGAGGAGAACCTGGGGCTGGTGTCCCGGCCGCTCGGCCATGACCTCGGGCCCGTACGGCACCGCATGGGTGACCCCCAGTGCGTGCATGAGTTCGTGCAGAGTGAGGCTCCGGGTCCAGGCGTCGCCGGGGACGGGGGCGACGTGTTCGGGCCGAAGGGTGACGAATCCCTGGAGTACCAGCCCGCGTGGCCAGACCGCGACACCCCCGATGCCGGCCACGTCCGTCCCGTGGAAGTCCGGATGGTCCCCGTACGTGACGGAGATGGCCCCCTGGCCCTCCTTGTCGGCCTCCGAACCCGGCCCGACGAATCGCAGGGGCAACCCACTGGCGAACGCGAGCGTCTCGACGGCCCAGGCCAGGTCCGCGGCGCTGCCCGGGGGCGCCTGGTAGGACCGAACCGGGATCTCGTGTCCGCACGGCCAGTGCGCGATGAATCCGTCGTCGCCGGTCTCGATGGAGTAGTCGACCCCGTCGATGAGCCCGGCAGGCGGCCGGTAGTCCTCCGGGCGGCGTGGTGACCATTCCCCCTCCAGAGGCACCGGCGCGCCCGGGATGGTGGTGTCCACGGCGTGCGCGTCGCCGGCGCGGAAAATCCCGCCGTCGCCGCCGTCGCCGCCGGAGAGCCGGACCGCGCCGTCGCCGATCGCGGCGATGGTGTCGCGGTGTTGTTCCGGCACCTTGTCCAGAAGGGACGGGGTCGTCCCGACCACCGCGAGGGCGATGGCGACCGGAACGGTGACCGCCAGGAAGTAGATGACGCCTCGTGTGGCCCGTGCGACGGGACTGTAGTAATCCACCTCGCTACAGCCCGGCCGCGGTCGCCCCGTGGGCGGCTTGGTCCGCGGAGTAGCCCTCGTACTGGAGCTGTTCGATGAGGCCCGAGCGCGAGAACCCCGAGATCGACAGGTACTGCTCGGCCGATCGGGCGGCCTGGACGTTCCAGTCCACCGTCAGAGAGTCCACGGCGGCGGCGGCGTCCGCGACGGAATAGCCCTCGTACCCGAGCTGCCCGATCAGACCGGAGCGCGAGAACCCCGAGATCGACAGGTACTGCTCGGCCGACCTCGCAGCATTGCGCTGACCGGCGCTGACTCCTGTTCCGGCTCGGGGTGCGGCCGCGGGTGCCGCGGTGGTGGCGGCGGGGACGACGGCGTCCGTCGCGGCGGCGGTAGCGGTGGACCCGGTAGGGCCGGCGGTGACGGTGACCTCCCTCGTCACGGTGCTCGTCGTGGTGGCGGTGACGGTCACCGCGTCCGCCGCCTGCGCGGCGATCTGCGGATCGTCGCCGGGGGAGCAGGCGGTGGTGACGACGACGAGGGCGGCGAGTGCGGCGGCGGCCCGCGGTCTGCCGGGGGCACGGAACCGGCCGGGCGCGATCGTAGTCGGGGCAGGGGAGGGCATGGGGACGTGGTTAACGGGATCTGCCTGGGGCTCGAGGGGTGGAACGGGTGAGGGCGCCCGTCGGGATCTAAGAGTGTACTCATAGCGGACGGTGTTCACATCACATCGCACGACTTGAGTGGAATAGACTCAAGGTGGCTGTGGTTAAAGAGAGTGTCCGGCCGAATCCGAGCCGGTGTTGATTCACGTACGCTCAACCATACGTCGAAGAAAGGACCGGTCGATGAGCCAGTTCAACCCCACGACCAAGACCCAGGCGGCTCTGTCGGCCGCCGTCCAAGCCGCCTCCGCGGCGGGCAACCCGGATGTGCGTCCGGGACACCTGCTGGTCGCCCTGCTCGAACAACAGGACGGGATCGCGGGTCCCCTCCTCCAGGCCTGCGGGGTGGACCCGCAGCTCGCCCTGACCCAGGCGAAGGGCCTCGTCGGCGGCTACCCCAAGGCGTCCGGCTCGGGGCTCGCGGCCCCCAACTTCAACCGGGACGCCCTCGCCGTCATCAACTACTCCCAGACCCTCGCGGCGGAGATGGGCGACGACTACGTCTCCACCGAACACGTCCTCGTCGGGATCGCGGCCGGTCACACCGGTGGCGACGCGGCCAAGCTCCTCACCGAGCTCGGTGCCACCGAGGACGCCCTGAAGGCGGCGTTCACGGCGGTCCGCGGGAACACGCGCGTGACCACGGAGAACCCTGAGGACCAGTATCAGGCTCTCGAGAAGTACGCCACGGACCTCACCGCCCGTGCCCGCGAGGGCAAGATCGACCCGGTGATCGGGCGCGACTCCGAGATCCGGCGCGTCGTCCAGGTCCTCTCCCGCCGCACGAAGAACAACCCGGTGCTCATCGGCGAGCCCGGGGTCGGCAAGACCGCCATCGTCGAGGGGCTGGCCCGTCGCATCATCGCGGGCGACGTCCCCGAGTCCCTCAAGGGCAAGACCCTGCTCTCGCTCGACCTGGGGTCGATGGTCGCCGGCGCGAAGTACCGCGGCGAGTTCGAGGAGCGCCTCAAGGCGGTGCTCGACGAAATCACGGCGGCCGAGGGGCAGATCATCACGTTCATCGACGAGATCCACACGATCGTCGGCGCGGGAGCGACCGGCGAGGGCTCGATGGACGCCGGCAACATGATCAAGCCGATGCTCGCCCGCGGTGAGCTGCGGCTGGTCGGCGCCACGACCCTCGACGAGTACCGCAAGTACATCGAGAAGGACGCGGCCCTGGAGCGCCGCTTCCAGCAGGTGTACGTGGGCGAGCCGAGCGTCGAGGACACCGTGGGGATCCTCCGCGGCCTCAAGGAGCGGTACGAGGTGCACCACGGTGTGCGCATCACCGACTCCGCCCTGGTCTCCGCCGCCGCGCTCTCGGATCGCTACATCACGCAGCGGTTCCTGCCGGACAAGGCGATCGACCTCGTCGACGAGGCCGCCAGCCGCCTCAAGATGGAGATCGACTCGCGGCCCGAGGAGATCGACGCCGCCGAGCGGATCGTCCGCCGGCTCGAGATCGAGGAGGTGGCGCTGCAGAAGGAGACCGACGCGGCGTCCAAGGATCGACTGGTGGCCCTGCAGGCCGAGCTGGCCGACGCCAAGGAGAAGCTCGCCGAGCTCACCGCCCGCTGGCAGAACGAGAAGACCGCGATCCAGGGTGTGCAGCTGATCAAGGAGGAACTCGACGCGTTGCGCACCGAATCCGAGAAGGCCGAGCGCGATGGCGACTATGCCCGGGTGGCCGAGATCCGCTACGGCCGGCTGCCGGAGCTGGAGAAGCAACTCGCCGACGCAGAGGAGTCGGAGGCCGCGGCCGGGGCGATGCTCAAGGAGGAGGTCGGCCCGGAGGACGTCGCCGAGGTCGTCTCCGCCTGGACCGGGATCCCCGTGGGCAAGATGCTCGAGGGCGAGACCGAGAAGCTGCTGCGCATGGAGGACGAGATCGGCCGCCGGGTCGTCGGCCAGGGTGAGGCGGTTCAGGCCGTGTCCGACGCCGTGCGCCGGGCCCGTGCCGGGGTCGCCGACCCCAACCGTCCCACCGGCTCGTTCCTCTTCCTCGGTCCGACCGGCGTGGGCAAGACCGAGCTGGCGAAGGCGCTCGCCGAGTTCCTGTTCGACGACGAGCGGGCGATGGTGCGCATCGACATGAGCGAGTACTCCGAGAAGCACAGCGTCTCGCGGCTCGTGGGCGCCCCTCCGGGCTACGTCGGCTACGAATCCGGCGGCCAGCTCACCGAGGCGGTGCGGCGCAGGCCGTACACGATCGTCCTGCTCGACGAGGTCGAGAAGGCGCACCCCGACGTCTTCGACATCCTCCTGCAGGTGCTCGACGACGGTCGCCTCACGGACGGTCAGGGCCGCACGGTCGACTTCCGCAACACCATCCTGGTCCTCACGTCAAACCTGGGCGCGGGCGGCACGCGGGAGCAGATGATGGACGCGGTCAAGCGTGCGTTCAAGCCGGAGTTCATCAACCGACTCGACGACGTGGTGATGTTCGACCCGCTCAGCGAGGAGCAGCTCGAGCACATCGTCGACATTCAGATCGGCGAGCTCGCGCGGCGCCTCAAGGGCCGGCGCCTGGTCCTGCAGGTCGACGACGCGGCCAAGGGCTGGCTCGCCCGCCGGGGTTACGACCCGGCCTACGGCGCCCGCCCGCTGCGCAGGCTGGTGCAGCAGGCGATCGGCGACAAGCTCGCCCGCGCCCTGCTCGGCGGCGACATCCGGGACGGCGACACCGTCACGGTCTCGCTGGCGGAGGACGGCGAGTCGCTCAGTCTCAACTGACTATCGTCTGACGAGTCCGGTGTCTGACGGGCCCGACCACCCGGGATGGTGGCCGGGCCCGTCTCTCGTCGTGACAGGGCGTCCGCACGGCGTTGCCGAGCTGGTGTGATGTATATCACATCAGCGATTCCAGGGGTGGGTGGGCGGCGGCCGGGGTGCTCCCGGGGCGGCGCTCAAGTTCGGTCGAGGGCGGTGATCGTGATCCGGGGACGGGCTCCCGGGGCGAGTGACCGAGGGCTCAGTGTCTGCTGCGGGCCGTGGTGGCGGAGTCGGGCCAGGCACATCGCCGCTGGTAGAAAATGTGCCGATATGTCCATTCGTCCGGACTTTCGCTCCGCACCATTTATTCGAACATTTCAGGGCCTTTCCGGTCCGCGAAACCGAGGAGATTTCTGGAATATCGACCCTCTTCCAATCCGGGATTTTCCTGGGTCTTTACCGGCACAAATGCTGCTTGACCTGTGTTTAGCTGTGTGGTCCTCTTGTGGTCAGCGGGCGCCCGTCCCGCCCATCCGGAGACCACAGGAGCCCTCGTGAACAACTACCACCATTCGAACATCGTGCCCTTCCCGCATGCCCGCACCGAATCCGTCTCGGTGATCGTGGACGGATGGAACGTCCTACTCGGAGCCGCAGACGGATTCGGCTACTCGCGACGCCCACTCTCGACTTTCACGCTCGACATGCCCCGCCTCGCGGATGGCGTCGTCGCCCGTCGCCGATGGGCGGGCAGGGCGGTGCGGATCGGGATCATCCTGGGGAGGCATGAGAGGGCCGCCAACCCGGCGGCCCGTGCCTCCCAGGACGCCGCCGCGCGACAGTGGGCCCGTGACTCCCGGGTCACCCTGATCGACCCCGGGATGGTCCCGGTCGGCCGGGCAACGGCCGAAGTTGCCACCGCGGGAGACCGGACGACCCACAACACCGTGGTCCCGATCCGCCGATTTCGCGAGGAGTACGGGGACGCGGCGGTCCAACAGTTGCTGACGCAGTGGACGGATGACGGTCTCACCGACGCCGCGATCCTCCTCAGTGCGGACGCGGACCACGCCGGGTGCGTAGCCGATATCCGCAGGAGACGCCGGACATACGTGGAGGTCGCACGCTGGGAGTGGCAAGCCTCCACGCTGTGGCAACCCGGCCTCTGGGTGCACCACCTGGCTCCCGACCTTCTCGACTCCGTCACCACTTACCGCGATCCCCGAAAGGCGGCCTGAGATGACCGACCCTCGCGACCCCATCCCGTCCGACCCCGACCCCGAGGGCCTGCCGCCCACTCCGCTGAGCCCCGCGCCTCCCAACCTGGGGGGACCGACGGACGGTGACTCGACGGGAGGCACCCCGGTCCTGGTCACGGTGTCCCATCTGTGGGAGGAGCAGGATCGGGGCATGGACTACGCCCTCGAAGTGGTGGAGTACCTCACCGTGGACCTGGCCACCTGGCTCTCGGACATCGCCCCGGACGGTTCCGGACGAGGTCAGGAGGCCTCTGAGCGGGCCCGCCACCTGGGCAGGATGGTGGACCAGCTCTGCACCATGAGCACCCTGGTTGAGCTGTCCCTGCGCCAGCGCCGCGAGCTGGGTGACCCCACCACCGCCTGGGTCCTGCTCGAGCAGGCCCGCCAGCAGCTCGGCTGGGCGGCCCGCACCGCCGGGGCTCTCGCCCGGTCGATCGCCGGGGAGGAGGGGGACATCGCCGCCGGCCCGGCCGGTGCCGACGCCAGCCCGACGGACGACGCCCTCTCCGACCAATCGCTGCCCGGCGACGAGACGACGATGGTCGGCGACGCCGTGGAGTTCCTCCTCGAGCGGGATCTAGACCCCCGTCCGGACCACGCGAATGAGTTCCTGGACATGGGCGACGGCGTCGGAGTGATCCCCGACCCGCGGCCCCTGACCCCGCTCGAGATGGTCCCGCTGCAGTTGCTCTCCGCGAGCGCCATGCAGCGCGGATCGGTGATCGACGATCCGGCCCCCCGGGCACTCGTGGACCGGATGGCGTACGGGACCTACGTGGCCAGGGTGCTCGACGAGGCGTCGGAGCTCCTCCGCGAGCGAGGTCGCGCGGCCGGCCAACGCGAGCTGGAGCGTCTCGCCGACACAGGTCAGGAGGCCGCAGACATGATGTGGCAGCTGACGCCGGGGCCGATGGAGGTGTTCGCCCCGCGCAGCGACGGGCCTGCGGCAGCCTGAACCGCGGTCCCAGGTGGCGGCGGGTCCACCTCCGGGCCCGGCTCGCTCGGACGGCATCCCCGGTGTCCCGCGACGCCTGTCCTCCGCGGCGCTGCGGGGAGGGGTCACCTCGTCGTCACAAGGACTATCCTGGCCACGTGACCAGAGAACCCGCCCCCGCCCCCACCCCCCAGGTCAGTCCCCTTCTCGTCACGGCCCGCGAGCTGATCGAGGACGTCGCCACGCTGCCGACCCCCGTCATCCTCGACGTGCGCTGGCAGTTGGGCGACACCCGCGGCCGCGAGCACTACTGGTCCGGTCACATCCCCGGTGCGCAGTACCTGGACCTGCCCGGTGACCTCGCGGGGCAGCGCAACGTCCGCGAGGGCCGCCACCCGCTCCCGTCGCCGGAGGACTTCGAGGACGCGATGCGCCGGGTCGGGATCGACGAGGACAGTCGCGTGGTGATCTACGACGACTGCGGCAACACCTCCGCGGCGCGCGCCTGGTGGCTCATGCGCTGGGCCGGCAAGACGGACGTCTACCTGCTCGACGGCGGGCTCAAGGCGTGGATCGCGGAGGGGGAGGACCTGGCGGTGGGGCCCGGGAACCCGGTCTCCCGCGGCAACGTCACCTTCGACCTGGACCACATGCTCACCGTTGGCATCGAGGACGCCGCCGCGTGGCCCGAGCGGGGAGTGCTCATCGACGCCCGCACCCCGGAGCGTTACGCGGGTCGCACCGAGCCGATGGACTCGCGGGCCGGGCACATCCCGGGTGCGGTCAACATGCCCACGGGGAACTTCCTCGATGAGCGCGGCCACTTCCTGCCGGCCGACGAGATCCGGAAGATGTTCGCCGACGTGGGCGTCGCCAGTGGGTCGGACGCGGTCGTGTACTGCGGTTCGGGCATCCACGCCTGTCACGCGTTGGCGGCCATGGAGGTCGCGGGGCTCGAGACGGGCCGGTTGTTCCCGGGTTCGTGGTCGCTGTGGTCGGCGGACCGGAAGCGGCCCGTCGCGATCGGTGATCAGCCCCGCTAGTCGCCCTCCGCTCCACCCCACGCCCGTTCTCACGCCGGTCGCGCCCCCACGCGCCGCTGCGCCTGGCCGGGCAGACCGCCGCCGCTGACTACCCTTGAGGGCATGGTCTGGATCTGGTTCCTCGTGGCCCTCGTGCTGCTCGCCGCGGCGCTCGTCCTGTTGCGCCTGGACGCCAAGCAGCGCGGCGGCGCGCCGGGCGTCCCTCGTCGCGCGAAGCGGCGGGCTGTCGCCTCGTCGCCGGTGGGGGAGGCGCCGGGCGATGACGCCGACGCATACGACGACAACCGGGACGACGACGAGGACCCGCTCGTCGGCGCGCCGGCGGGCGAGGTCGAGCAGGACGCCGGGTCCGCCGATCGGTCGGGGGAGCCCCGTCTCGCGCCGTTCCAGCGGTCCGAGGCGCCCGGCATCGAGGGCGAGATGGCAGCGGGCGGGGTGACCGACGGCGGCGCCGAGCCGGCGGTGGACGACCTGCCGGAGCCCGCCGCGGCCGTCGTCGCTCCTGAAGGTCCCGACGCCGACGCCGGCGCCGACTCCGACGCTTACGTCGACACCGGCGCCGACGTCGACACCGACTCCGGCGCGGACGCCGTAGCGGACGTGCACGCCGACGCCGATGCCGGGCCTAACGCGCTGACCGGTCCGACCGCTCCCGCGCCGCTCGATCCGGCCGAGCCCACGGCGGAGTCGTCCCCGCGGCTGCTGGACCGGGTCCGCGCGCTGCTGCCCGCGCGACGGTCGCGGGGCGCCGCCCCGGAGCCGGTCGCGGAGCGCCCCGCCGACCCACTGGCCGATTCGCCGGTCGTGCGCTGGCTGGAGGACCGCGAGTTCGCGCCCACCCCCACGCCGGCGCCGGAGTTCATGCACGGTGACTTCGCCGGTGGGCTCAGCGCCCTGGGCACGGTGTCCCACGGCGTGTTCCGGGGCCGCCGGGCGATCATGGGCGTCACCGGGGGGCGTACCGTCCTCGCGCTGCGCCGCGACACGGCCTCCGACGTGGTCCTCGACCTGAGCCGCCCGGACGTCGACGCCGAACCCGGATTCCACGACGCCGGCGAGGTCGGCGCACTGGAGGCCCGGACCTCGGACTACGGACGTCTGGACCTCATCGACCGCGACCGACTGGCCGACTCCGTCCGCGGGGTCCCTGCCGGGGTGCGGCGCGTCTGGGCCGAGGGCGAGTGGGTCGCGGCGACGATCGACGGCGTCGACGATCCCTCCACCTGGGATGACGTGGTGGTGGCGCTACACGGGGCGGCCGATGTGTTGGCCCCGTTTCCGCCTATCGGTGGGCGGGCCCGCGCGCTGCCCTCGGAGATCGATCCCGGGTCGCCCGGTGCCGCGGCGGGACCCGAGGCCGACCCCACCGTCGGGATGGACGGCGAGGTCGGCACCGGCACGAACGGCGCCCCGGCGACCGCCGCGCTGCCCGACCCGGAGGACTTCGCCGTCGTCGACGACGAGGGCACCGACCCGGTGGCCGGCGAGACCAGCGACACCGACACCGACGGACAACCGGAGGATGTCGCCGGCGACTCCTCCGCCGCGGAGGCCTCCGCGCCGGCACCCGAGCCCCGGCGGGCCGGCCACCTACGCCTGGTCCCCGACCGGACGGGCGTACGCGACCTGACCGACGTGCCCGTCGTGGCCGACCGGGGGGACCCCGCCGATGACACCGCGGACGGCGCCGAGCCGGGACAGACCGCGGAGCGCGCCGTCGAGGAACCCGACCCGTTCGCCGAGATCATGGAGCCGTCGGGGCCGGTCCCGGCCCGCGGCGACGTCGCCGCCGACCACCTGGCGCCCAGGCCCCCGCTGTCGCGCCCGACCCGCGGTGTCGGGCAGGCCTATCCCGAGGACGCGTCGGTCCCGCCGCTGGCCGCGGGTGCGACGACCGGCGCCGCCGGTATCAAGCCGCTCGGCTCGGAGGACGACGAGGACGAGATCCGCGACGAGGTCGAGCGGTTCGACGCCGCCCGCATCGACGGTGGCTCCGACCTCGATCGCACGTCGGGCGGCCGGCATGGGGCCGACGCCGCCGAGGAGAGCCAGGAGGGCGAGTCGGGCCGGCTGACGGTCGCGGACCTCGCGGCCAAGGTGGGGGCGTCGCCGTCGAGCGGGCGGCGTCATCATCGGCGCGCGGAGCCGGACGAGCAGGCTGACGAGCAGGCTGACGAGGTGACTGCCGAGCAGTCCGACGACCAGGCCAGCGAGCAATCGGACGAGGCCACCGGCCGCGAGCGTCCCGGCATCGACCCGGACGTGGAGCAGACCGCGAAGCTTCGGCTCCCGCCCGACATCAGGGACTGACCCGACGCCGCAGCGGGTCGGGGCGTTCCGGGGGCGGACTAGAGTCGGGGGCAGCCGTTCCGCCCACCGTGTCACCACAAACCGTGTCACCACACAACCGTGTCAATGAACACCGTGTCCCCGCGAGGAGTCCCATGACCGATCCCGTCACCGTCGACGCCCAGGCCCGCACGCGACTGTCCGAGCTGGTCGCCGAGCTGGCCGTCGTCCACGGACGCGTCACCCTCTCCTCGGGGCGCGAGGCCGACTACTACGTCGACCTGCGCCGCGCCACGCTGCACCATGAGGCCTCGCCCTTGATCGGACGGCTGCTGCGCGAACTCACCGCGGACTGGGACTTCGACGCCGTCGGTGGATTGACGCTGGGCGCCGATCCGGTGGCCACGGCGATCATGCACGCGCCGGGCCGGCCGATCAACGCGTTCGTGGTGCGCAAGGAGGCCAAGAAGCACGGGATGCAGCGCCGCATCGAGGGCCCCGACATCGTCGGTCGCCGCGTCCTGGTCGTCGAGGACACCACGACCACCGGGAACTCGCCGCTCACGGCCGTGGCCGCCCTGCGCGAGGCGGGCGCCGAGGTCGTGGGCGTGGCCACCGTGGTGGACCGCGCGACCGGCGCCGACGACGTGATCCGGGCCGAGGGCGTGGAGTACCGCGCGTTGCTGGGCCTGACCGACCTGGGACTGGAGTAACGAGGATGAAGACCACGACGACGACGAGGGCATTCCGTGATCGCCTGGTGCAGGCGCTGACGGAGCGGGTGGGCGCACTCACCGACACCTCCCGCCCGGAGGGGCCCGCGTTCCTCGCGGCCACCGCGGGGACGGAGATCGCCAAGGCCACCGGGGTCGGCGCGCTGGAGAAGCTGTGCAAGCCGGTGATCGTGCCGGCGGCGCTGACGATCGCACTGCGCGACGGCCGCCTCTCCGCGGTCGACACCGCGCTGCTGTCCGTCACCGGGGCGGGGTACACGGCGGGCGACGTGATCCTCATGCTCGGCGGCGGCCATGCCAGCCGATCGACATCCCGTCTCGTCGCGGGGGCCGCTGCGTTCGGGGTGGGGCACCTCGCACTCGGTGGACTGATGCTGCGTTCGGGGCTGCGGTTCAAGCCGGTGCAGTCCGCGGTGCACGGCGTGGTCGCCGGTGTCGCCGGTGCGGTGCTGCTCACGGAGGACCGCCGCAACGCCCCGCTCGCGGCATACGGCGGGTTGCTCGCCACGCTGTCCGCGCTCGCCACCTCCGTCGACCGGTCGCACGGCCCGGCGGCCTCGGTGCTGGCGGTCGCCGGGCCGGTGTTCCTGCTCAGCGATTCGCTCATCCTGGCCCGCCGCCGGGCCGAGGGCGGGACCGCCCTCGCCCGGGCGCTGGACGTCGGAGTGATCGACACCTACGCCACGGCGGCGCTCCTGCTGCTCACCGGCACCGCCGCGGCCGCCCGGAACGCCGGGAGCAGGCCGTGACCGCCTCCGGAATCCCCCGCACCGTCCTCGTCACCGGTGCCGGGCGAGGAATCGGTGAGGCGACCGCCCGCCGGTTCGCCGACGCCGGCTACCTGGTCGGCGCGTACGACCTCGAACCCTGTGCGTGGGCCGAGGGTGACGACCGCGTCGTCACCGGTGCCCTCGACGTCACTGACCCGGGCGCGTGGGAAGCAGCTCTGGCCGAGCTCACCTCCCGCAGCGGCGGCGCGCTGGACGTGCTGGTCAACAACGCCGGACTGCTCTACGGCACGCCGTTCATGGACGCGAGTTTCGAGAAGGACTCCGCGCTGGTGGACGTCAACGTCAAGGGCGTCCTTTACGGCTGTCGGGCCGCGTTCCCGTTCCTGCGGAAGGCCTCCACCCCCACCGTGGTGAACCTCTGTTCGGCGTCGGCGATCTACGGCCAGGCCGAGATGGCGACGTACTCGGCCACCAAGTTCGCGGTCCGCGGTATCACCGAGGCCCTGGACCTGGAGTGGGCGCCCCACGGCATCAGGGTGTGCTCGGTGTGGCCACTGTACGTGGGCACGGGGATGCTCGAGGGCGTCGACACCGCCGGGATGCGCACCATGGGCGTGCGCCTCACCGAGGGCGACGTCGCCGGCGAGGTCCTCGACCTGGCCGAGCAGACGCGACGGAGGCCCACCGGGATGGTGGGCCGGATCCGCAGCGCGCTGGGCCGCGAGGTCCATCGACCGGTCGGGGCGCAGGCCACCGCCATGTATCTCGCCTCGCAGGTCGCCCCGGGTCGCCTGGTCAAGCTGTCCAACCGGCGCCTGACCTCGTGACGGAAGTGGATCCGCAGGGCCCGGCGGACTCCACGGAGCCCGCGGCGGGCCCCACCGAATGGGGCGAGGGCGCGGTCGGCGTCGGCCCGTGGGAGCTCGAGCACCCGGACGAGCCGCGTCCGGTCGGCGACCGGTGGGATCCCGACCTCCTCGACCAGGGGGATCGCCGCAACGTGGTCGACCGCTACCGGTACTGGCGCCGCGAAGCGATCGTCGCCGACCTCGACACCCGGCGGCACCCGTTCCACGTGGCGATCGAGAACTTCGGGCACGACGCCAACATCGGCACCGTGGTGCGCACCGCCAACGCCTTCCTGGCGGCCGAGGTGCACATCGTGGGGCGGCGACGCTGGAACCGGCGCGGAGCCATGGTCACCGACCGCTACCAGCATCTGCGTCACCACGAGGACGTGGCCGCGCTCATGGACTGGGCCGAGTCCGAGGGGCTGCCGGTCGTCGCCGTCGACAACCTTCCCGGCGCCGAGCCGCTGGAGACCGCTCGCCTGCCGCGCGCCTGCGTCCTGCTCTTCGGTCAGGAGGGCCCCGGGGTGAGCGACGACGCCCGCCTGCGTGCCGCGAAGACCGTCTCCATCGCCCAGTTCGGCTCGACCCGGTCGATCAACGCGGGGGTGGCCGCCGGGATCGCGATGCACGCCTGGATCCGCGAACACGCCGCTCCGGCCTGAGCGCCTCGCCCTGAGCGCCCCGCCCGGGCGACGCCTATTGATTTTCGATAGATAGTGGCCCATAGTCGTTGCATGGAGATCGAAAGACGAGCGGTACTTCCGCTGCGGGTGTTCCTGGTGGTGCTGTTCGCGATCCTGGTCCTGTTCGAGGTGATGTCGCTGCCGGGTCAGTTCGCGCACATGGCGGAGACGACGCCGGAGGCGGCGCATCTGCGCTGGCCGCTGACGGCCGTATCGATCTACTGGGTGGTGTGCACCCAGGTCGTGGTGGTGGCCACCTGGAAGTTGCTCTCGATGGTCAAGGCCGACCGCATTTTCACGGACGCGTCCCTGGTCTGGGTCGATGTGATCCTGGGGGCGATCGTCGCGGCCTGGGCGATGCTCGTGGTCGTACTGGTGCTGGTCGGCATCAACGCTGACGACCCAGGTCTCCCGCTCCTGCTCTTCCTCGTCGTCGTCGTCATCACGGTCGCCGCGCTTCTCATGGTCGTCATGCGCGCCCTGCTGCGGCAGGCCACCTCCCTGCGCTCCGAGATGGACGCGGTGGTCTGATGCCGATCGTCGTGCGGATCGACGTGGAACTGGCCAGGCGCAAGATGAGCGTCGGCGAGTTCGCGGAGCGGGTGGGACTGACGCCGGCGAACGTCTCGGTGCTGAAGAACGGCCGGGCCAAGGCTGTGCGGTTCAGCACTCTCGAGGCCATGTGCCGCGTCCTCGAGTGCCAGCCCGGGGACCTGCTGGAGTGGGTGGAGGAATGAGGCGCGCGCTGCACTTCGCACTGGTGCTGACCGCCGTGCTGGTCGCGATCGCGCTGGGGGCGACGGCGGTCGTTCTCGGCGAGGCCGACGACTCTCCGGGGCTGCAGGGGATCGGGGTGCTCGTGGTGATCGGGGCGACGGTCGCCGCGCTGCGCTGGCGCGGACCGGGGTGGCGAGGGCCGGGGCGGCGCGGGCCGGACTAGGCGGCGGGCCGGCGACGACTCAGGCGGCCGGGGCGGCCGGCCCGTTGCGGATCCGGGCGAGGAGCTTCGGTCCCGCGGTGATCAGCATCGGCAGCACCGACACCAGCACGATCCCGATGAGGATGAGATCGATGTGCTCCTTGATGAAGGTGAACTGGCCGAGCCACGCGCCGAGCGCGGTCACGCCCGCCGCCCACAACAGGGCCCCGATCACGTTGAACGCGACGAAGACCCGGTAGCGCATCCCGGCCATGCCCGCGACCAGTGGCGCATAGGTGCGGACGATCGGCACGAAGCGGCACAGGATGATGGTCGCAGGGCCCCACTTCTCGAAGAACTCGTGGGACTCGTGGATGTAGGTCTGCTTGAAGAACCGCCCGTCCGGCCGCTCCCGCAGGTGATGTCCCCAGCGGTTGCCGATGAAATACCCCACCTGGTCCCCGAGGAATGCCGCGATCGGCGCGGTCACCAGCACCACCCACAGTGGGGCGAAGGGATTGTCCTGCTGTGTGAGCAGGCCCGCCGTGAACAGCAGGGAGTCCCCGGGCAGGAACGGGAACAGGAGGCCGGACTCGATGAAGACCACGGACAGCAGTGCCGGGAGGATGGCCTTGCCGAACGGCCCGTCGCCGGACAGCCAGAACTCGGGATCCATGAAGCCGGGGCCCAGCGCGAGGACCTGAGGGGCCTGCTCGGCCAGGAGGTGCGTGATCACCGGGGCATCATAATCCGCCCGCCCGTGATCCTGCAGCGCGCGGGACCCCGCCACCCGCGGCGCTACGGTGGGGTCGTGGCCCCCACAGACCTGCCGGACACCCTCCGACTGTCCCTCCTGGACAGGTCGCGGACCCGCGTCGGCGAGTCCCACGCCGCCGCGATCGAGGGCACGCTGGTCCGCGCGGAGCGGGCCGACGCCCTGGGGTTCCACCGCTACTGGACGGCGGAGCACCACTCCGTCCCCGGCATCGCGAGCGGGAGCCCGCCCCTACTGGTCGCGGCCGCCGCCGCGCGCACCACGCGCATCCGGCTCGGCTCCGGGGGCGTGATGCTCGCCCATCACCGGCCGCTGGTCGTCGCCGAACAGTTCGCCATGCTCGAGGCCATGCACCCGGGCCGGATCGACCTGGGGGTGGGGCGTTCGCTCGGGTTCACCGCGCCGGTCCGCGAGGCGCTCGGTGTCACCGACTACGGCACCGACGCCTTCGCCCGCGACATCACGGCCGTACTCGACTTCCTCCACGGCCGCGGCCCCGTCACCTCGCTGCCGGTCGTCGAGGACCCGCCCCCGGTGTTCGTGCTCGCCACCGGCCGGGGCCTCGAGGTCGCCGCGCGCGCCGGCCTGCCCGTCGTGGTCGGGGGACCGCGACTGCTCTCCGACCCCACGCCGCTGGACCGCTACCGCGAGACGTTCCGGCCGAGCGACGCCACGCCGGAACCGTACGTGGTGGTGAGCCTGGAGGTGATGGTCGCCGACTCCATCGAGGACGCGAGGGGCCTGCTGCTGCCGGAGGCCTGGGCGATGGCCGAGTCGCGGGAGACCGGGGTGTTCGGCCCGCTCCGGTCGCCGGCGGAGATCCTGGACCGAAGATTCCGTCCGCAGCAGCTCCGTCGGATGGAGGACTGGATGGCGGGGGCCCTCCACGGGGAAGCCGGGAAAGTGGCGGGGGAGCTCGCCGCGCTGGTGGAGCGGACCGGGGCCGACGAGATCATGGCCTCGACCTCGACATTCGACCGCGACGACCTCGCCCGGGCCGACACCGCGCTCGCCGAACTGCTCCGCCGGTAGCGTGTCGCACCCGGCTCGCGGGTGCGCCCCGTCACGCTGGCCTAGGCTGGAGGGTGTGCGCCCACCTCCACAGGGGTGCGGCGCCCCGAGATGCGCACGTCGCACAGCCGAGAACCCTGGAGGAGACCACATGCCCATCGCAACTCCCGAACAGTACAAGGACATGCTCGACCGGGCCCGTAACGAGGGCTTCGCCTACCCGGCGATCAACTGCACGTCCTCGGAGACCATCAACGCGGCCATCAAGGGCTTCGCCGACGCCGGGTCCGATGGCATCATCCAGTTCTCCACCGGCGGTTCCGAGTTCGGCTCGGGCCTGAACGTCAAGGACATGGTCACCGGCGCGGTCGCGCTCGCCGAGTTCGCGCACGTCATCGCTGCGAAGTACGACATCCTGGTCGCGCTGCACACCGACCACTGCCCCGAGGACAAGCTCGACGGCTTCGTACGACCGCTCATCGAGATCTCCCAGGCGCGCGTCGACCGCGGCGAGAACCCTCTGTTCCAGTCGCACATGTGGGACGGCTCGGCCACCCCGCTCGACCGCAACCTCGAGATCGCCAAGGAGCTGCTCGAGAAGACGGCCAACGCCAAGCAGATCCTCGAGATCGAGATCGGCGTCGTCGGCGGCGAGGAGGACGGTGTCGAGAACGAGATCAACGAGAAGCTCTACACCTCCCGTGAGGACTTCGAGGCCACCATCGACGCACTCGGCGCCGGCAACACCGGGCAGCGTTATCTGCTGGCCGCGACCTTCGGCAACGTCCACGGTGTCTACAAGCCGGGCAACGTCAAGCTCAAGCCCGAGGTGCTGAAGATGGGCCAGGACGTCGCGGTCGAGAAGCTGGGGCTCAACGCCGGTGACCTGCCGTTTGACTTCGTCTTCCACGGCGGTTCGGGCTCGGCCAAGAGCGAGATCGAGGAGGCGCTGTCCTACGGCGTCATCAAGATGAACGTAGACACCGACACCCAGTACGCGTTCACCCGTCCGATCGCCGCTCACATGTTCGGCAACTACGACGGTGTGCTCAAGGTCGACGGCGAGGTCGGCAACAAGAAGGTCTACGACCCGCGTTCGTACCTGAAGAAGGCCGAGCAGGCCATGTCCGAGCGCGTTGTCGAGGCGTGCAACGACCTGAAGTCGGCGGGTAAGTCCAAGGGTGCCGCTGCTTGATCGAACGCGGCCTGATCGGTACGGCCTGATCCCGCCCGTCTGACCGATCAGTCCTCACCGCGGTCCGACCCCGCCCCACCAGCGGCGCTCCTCCACTCGGAGGGGCGCCGCTGTCGTACGCGGACCCTTCCGGGGTCGAACTCTTGTGCTAGTTCCGCAGCGCCGGTACAATCGCTTGTATGTTCGATTACGGCGCGGCGTCGGAGGGGGTGCGGTGATGAGCGAGAAAACGGGAACGACGACGAGCTCGGCCTCCGCCGGGGCGCTTCGCGCCGTGTCGGAACCCCTCGACACGCTGGGCGCCGAGGCGCTGAGCGAGGTGGCGCGCTCGGCCACGCTGGCACAGAACCTGGCAGCGGCGACCCGGCTGCACGCTGCCCACCTGCTGGTCGAGGCAATGGGGCGTCTCGACCGGGAGGCCCGGGAGTCGGCGCACGGGCAGCAGTCCACCGACTCCCGTCCCGACTATTCCCGGCTCGAGCCCGCCGATCGGGCGCGCGATCATCTGGCCACGGCCATGTCGCTGACCGGGTGGCACGCCGCGCGGCTGGTCACGGCCGGCGTGCAGATCCACACCCGGCTACCGCGGCTGCGCAAGGCGGTCGAACGGGGACTGGTCCCCGAACAGTTGGCGATCGACGCCGCCTGTCGCCTGGCAGGGGTTCCCGACCAGATCATCGGCGCGGTGGAATCGGACGTCGTCGGCGCCCTGACCCGAGACCTCGACGGTGGTCACCGGCCAAGCCGGGTGGCACTGGACACCGCGGTCGACGCGTCCCGGGAGCGTCACGACCCGCAGGCCGCCGGCGATGCTGTGGCCGCCGCCATGGAGCAGCGCACGGTCCGGTTCCGTCCGGCACGCGACGGCATGACCAGCGTGTGGGCCTCGCTGCCCAGTGGCGACGCCGAGAAGTTGCGCCGCCGGATCGACGCCGCCGCCCGCGCCGCCTCCGAGGCGGGCCACCCCCGCACGCGGGACCAACTGCGCGCCGACGCGCTCTGCGCACTCGGGGACCCGACCACCGACGACATCGGCACCAGCCTGTACGACCCGGAAGGGCCCGCCGACAGCGGCAGCGACACGGATGCTGCTGCTTCTGCTGCCGCCGCCCGCGCCGGCGACGCCCCTGCCGACACCGCCCCTGCAGACACCGCCCCGGCCGGCGCCGGCAGGCCGCAGCTGGGCGCGTCGTGGGGCACGGAGCAGCCCATCCGGATCTCCGTCATCGACAGCGTCGCCCAAGGACTGCCCAACCGCGTGCAGTTCGTCAACGGCGCCTACTCGAGCTTCGACTGGCTGTGCGAGGAACTCCTGTCCGGCGGCGACGCGAAGGTGAGGTTCGAACTGATCGACCCGCAGCCGGGGGCCCAGGACAAGCCGGACGCGATGCTCAAGTACGCCATCACCCCGGCGCTGGCCGAGCGGATCCGGCTACGCGACGGGACCTGCCGTCACCCCGGCTGCACGGTGGACGCGTATGACTGCGAGATCGACCACGCCATCGCCTTCGACCACCAGCGTCCTGAGCTGGGCGGGCCTACGGCCGAGTGGAATCTGTTCTGCCACTGCCGGAAGCACCACCGGGAGAAAACCTTCGGCCACTGCGCCTACCGGCCGGGGCCTCTGGGCGAGCTGACGATCATCACCGAAACCGGACACGAACACCGCACCACACCCCACGGGCCACTGGCCCAGGCACGTGACCGGATTCTCGACCACCAGTGGCGACTTCACCTCGACCGCCTCATCGCCGATGACGGCCACTTCACCAACCCGCCCGGCATCGAGCGGGACAGCCGCAACGGTCAGCGGCCGACCCGGCCAGCTTGAGCGTCGGCAGGTCGCCGGGCGGCCGGGCCACCTCCTGACGGCCGGCGGGGCGGCTCAGCCCGGCTGCTGGTCCTGCGGGACGGCACCCATCCCGACGCCGGGCTGGCACATCTTCCACGCACCGTCCTCGTCGCGCATATGGATCTGCTCCGGGCCCGAACCGTCCGACTCCGACTCGACGGTCGCGGTGGCCTCGGTCCCGTCGCCCGAGATTTCCACCCCGAGGACCTCGAGATCCTGGGGGAACGACCCCGCGATCGACTCGCGGAACATCGAGTCGAGGTCGGAACCCGTCGCCTCGCTCGACGCGGTGATGGTGTCCACGAGCTCCTGCGGGACGCGGTTCTCCGCACACATGTGACCGTTGAACTCGGCGAACGACTCCGCCGAGCTCATGCTCTCCAGCGTCTGCTCGACCTCCCGCTCGGCCCGCGCGGACGACGACAGCGGTCCGGCGAGGACGAGCCATGCGAGCGCGGCGATCACGAGGAGCGCCACCACCACGGCCGCCGCGACGGCGCCACGGCCCCGCCCGCCGCGACCGCCCAGCTGGCCACTGCCCGGACGTGCCCCACCCTCCGGGCCCCCGCCCGACTGTCCCGCGGGGTTCGGATCCCCGGCGGCCGGCTGCTGGCTCGTCGTCGTCATCTACTACTCCCGGTGCGCGTCGCCGGCCCCGGACGGGCCGCGTCGACCCGCCACCGTAGTCGACCGACCCGTGATTCCGGGGGTGCAGGGGCCCCGCCGGATCGGGCGAGTGGCCATGCCGTTCGGGGGACCGGCCCCGCCGTTCAGGGGAGCAGTCCAGCGGGTTCCAGGCGGTCGGTGCCGTGCGGGGAGCGCCAGCTGGCCATCGGATACGCGCCACTGTTCGGGTCCTCGCGCGCGACGAGGGCCCAGTAGTCGGCGTGGGCGTAGTCACGGGTGAACTCGACGACGGTGAAGCCGTGGCGGTCGAGGTCCGCCCAGCGTACGTGCCGGTTCACGCCGGTCAGCGCACCCTGGGCAGCCTGGGAGAGCGGGTTGCCCTCGGGAAGCCCGCCCACCATGTCGTTGATGTTGTTGCTCGTGATGGACGGGGTGACGAATTCGACCGCACCGGTGCCGGCCCCCGGGTAGTCGGCCGGATCGAACGGCACCTCGTTCGCCCAGGACGTGTGGATGTCCCCGGTGAGGAAGACGTGGTTCCGGTTACCGGTGCCGCGGATCACCTCGAACAGGCGTCGACGCTCACCGGCGTAACCGTCCCACTGATCGGAGTTGTAGGTGATGCCCTCGCGGGGGACGCCCAGCAGTTCGGTGAGTGCGCCGGTCGTGCGCGGGTCCAGCGGCGGGATGAGCACGGGCGTGACCATCACCGAATTCCCGATGACGTTCCAGCGGGCCGTCGACGAATTCAGCCCGCGGGCCAACCAGTCGAACTGCTCCGGGCCGGTCATCGTGTTGGTCTGGTCGATCGCGCGGCCGTCGAGCCGGTCGGGGCTCTCGGAACGATAGGAGCGCAGGTCGAGCATGGAGATCTCGGCCAACGACCCCCAGCGCAGGCGTCGGTACAGGTGACCGCCATCGCGCAGGGACTCCGGCCGGACGGGCATCCACTCGAAGTAGGCCTGCGCGGACGCGGCCTTGCGATCGTGGAACGGTCCCTCGTGCGGCTGGTGGTTCTCAGCGCCGTGCTCCCAGGAGTCGTTGGCGACCTCGTGGTCGTCCCACGTGCAGATCCACGGCACGTGCGCGTGCAGGGACTGCAGGTCGGAATCGGTGTGGTACTGCGCCAGCCGGATCCGGTAGTCGGCCAGGGTGACGATCTCGTGCGGCGGCTCGTGCGGGCGGATCGCCCCGGCGGCGGCGGTGTACTCGCCGCGGCCGTACTCGTAGATGTAGTCGCCCAGTTCGATGATCGCGTCCAGGTCCCCGCGCGCCTCGAGGTGACGGTAACCGGAGAAGTACCCGGCCTCCCAGTTGGAACAGGAGACCACGCCCACCCGCCAGCGACCGGTCGTGGGCATGGCGCCGTCGGCGGGGGCGGTGCGGGTGCGGCCGGTTCGCGAGACCTCGCCGAGCGCGCGGAACCGGTAGTGGTACCAGCGGTCCGGCGCCAGGCCGGTGCAGTCGACCTTGACCGTGTGGTCGCGGCCGGCGTCGGTGACGAGGGACCCGGTGCGCACGGGCGAGGTGAAACCGGGGTCGGTGGCGACCTCCCACGCGACGACGACGGGGTCACCGATCCCGGAACCGGGGCTCGCCTGCGGGGTGGGCGTCACCCGCGTCCACAGGATGACGCGGTCCGCCATGGGGTCGCCCGAGGCCACACCGTGCCGGAAGACGACGCCGGGCGCTGCTCCGGCGAGAGCGGAGTGGCCCGCCAGCACGCCGGTCCCCACCGCGGCGCCGGCCAGGGCTCCCGCCTTGAGCAGGGAGCGACGGCCGATGCCGGCGGTGGGGCGGGCGGACTCCGTGGACCCGGGGGGAGTGGACCCGGGGGGAGTGGACCCGGAGGGAGTGGACCCGGGGGACGCGGGCGAGGAGGGCGCGGGCGAGGGGGGCGCGGGCGAGGATGCAGGAGACGCGGTCACGCGCTCAAGTCTGTCTCCTCGGGTCGGGCCCGGCAGCGGATTCGCCCCCAGACGCCACCGAGGGTTCACTCCCCGGCGACGGGGACGTCCACCTCCGCTGCGGAGTCGGCTCCCGACGCGAGCTGGTCCCCGGCCACGAGCTCCTCGAGCTCGGTCTTCGCCGGCGTCGAGAGGTACCGCTCGCGGGAGTCGTCCAACTCCTGGAGCCACGGGGTGTGATGGACGGACGCCATGGTCCCGGTGAGGACGGACCGGTACGGCTTGTCCCGGTAGGTCAGGATGTTCTTCTTCTTGTCCTCCTTCCAGGCGAGGAAGATCTCGACCACCTGGTCGAGGTCGAACATCGGGTAGTCCGTGGCCTCGATGAGGTCGCGGACGTAATCGGCCTGGAAGCGCACGTCGTCGGCGTCCCCTTCCAACTCCTGGAAGCGGTTCCGCCAGGCCCGCATGTGGGCGACCCGCTCCTCGGCGGACGGCAACTTGGCCCGGCCCAGGATGAGGTCGCGGACGTACCAGGCCTGGGCGTCGAACATGTTGAACGTGAACCACTGGTCCTGGGCGCCCAGGTAGTAGACCTTGGGGTTCTTCTGCCACACCACACCGCGGTACAGGCCCGCGGGATAGATGTTGTTGGGCGACTGTAGGGCTAGCTCCGCGGGCAGGAACGGGTACTTGTGGAGGTAACCGGTGCACAGGATCACGGCGTCGAACTCGCGGGTCTGGCCGCCGGTGAAGTGGACGGTCTCGCCGTCGAACCGCCGGACGAGCGGCAGTTCCTCCATCCCGTCCGGCCAGTCGTAGCCCATGGGGGCGGTGCGATAGGAGATCGTCACCGAGCGGGCGCCCATCTTGAAGGCCTGGACCCCGATGTCCTCGGCCGAGTAGGAGGCGCCGATCAGCAGGACGCGCTTGTCCGCCAGCTTCTCGGCTCCACGGAAGTCGTGGGCGTGGCGGATCGACCCGGGGAAGGTCTCGATCCCCGTGAAGTCCGGGATGTTCGGGTACGAGAAATGCCCGGTGGACACGATGATCCGGTCGAACTCCGACGAGGTCGTCTTCCCGGACTTGAGGTTCTCCACCGTGACGGTGAAGGTGTCCAGCTCGCGGTCGTAGTCCACCCAGCGGACGGCCGTGGAGAACTGGACCTTGTCCTTGACGTTCGAACCCTGGACCCGTCCGTCGATGTAGTCCCACAGGACCTCACGCGGCGGGTAGGACGAGATCGGCCTGCCGAAGTGCTCGTCGAACGTGTACTCGGCGAACTCGAGCGCCTCCTTGGGGCCGTTCGACCACAGGTTGCGGTACATGGAGGAGTGCACCGGCTCGCCGTACTTGTCGGTGCCCGACCGCCAGTTGTAGTTCCACTGGCCGCCCCAGTCGTCCTGCTTCTCGTAGGCCACGATCTCGGGGATCTTGGCCCCGGACCGCTGCGCCGACTCGAAGGCCCTGAGGGCCGCCATCCCACTGGGGCCGGCTCCGATGATCGCAATACGCTGTCGTGACACAGGTTTCCTTCCGGCCCACGTGCGGCCTGTCCGTTGACTCCGTCCGGTTCCGGTGGAAGCTCGTCCGACGCGTTCTGGTACTCCGCGTTACGGGGCCTCGACACCGGGACCATGATCGCTCCGAAGGGGCGTGCACTGCTGCCCGCGACGAGCGCACGGCGCCCCCCGCGGGGACGCCGTATGCCCTCCACCATAGCCAACGGGGCCGAAGGTGGCGATCCGGCGGATTCATGGACAATGGGGTCATGACCCAGTTCGGAGATCTCCTCGGCCCCCCGCCCACCCGTCTCACCGGTGACCCGGAGGCGGAGGCCGCCGTCGCCGCCGGTGAGGATCCCCGCACCGTGGCGGCCTCCCACCCCACCGCGTCGATCGCCTGGGCCGAGCTCGCCGAGCGTGCGCTCGACTCCGGCGAGGTGATCAGCGCCTACGCGTTCGCCCGCACCGGTTATCACCGCGGGCTGGACCAGCTTCGCCGCCACGGCTGGAAGGGCTTCGGCCCCGTGCCGTACGACCACGAGCCCAACCGTGGCTTCCTCCGTTGCGTCGCCGCGCTGGCCCGCGCCGCGCAGTCGATCGGTGAGGAGGACGAGTACATCCGCTGCCTGGACCTGGTCAATGAGTCAGACCCGCACGCCGCCGCGCCTCTCGGCCTGGCGTGACCGGCTGGACGCCCGCGCGCTGGGCGTCTACGCCGCGCTTCCGGGCCCGCTGAGGGCGCGCACCCGGCGTCTCGGTTACGCGTTCCTGCCGATCCTGCAGTGCGGCCTCGCCGCGGGGCTGGCGTGGTTCCTCGCCCACGACGTGCTGAACCACGCGGCACCCTTCTTCGCGCCCATCGCGGCCGCCATCGCCCTGGGCACCGGCATGGGGCGTCGTGTGCGCAGGGGGGCGGAGTTGGTGCTCGGCGTCATCGTCGGCGTCGGGTTGGGCGACCTGCTTATCCGGGAGATCGGCTCCGGCGCGTGGCAGATCGTCGTCGTGGTGATCCTCGCGATGTCGGCGGCGGTGTTCGTCGACCGCGGGGCCATCACCGGCACCCAGTCGGCCTCCTCGGCCATCCTCGTGGCCACCATCCTGCCGCCGGGCAGTGCGGGCGGGTACGAACGCATGCTCGATGCGGCGGTGGGCGGCGTGGTGGCACTGGCCGCGATGGCGCTCATGCCCGTCCATCCGCTGCGCCGCGCCCGCCGGGAGGCGGCGTCGCTGTTGGGGGTGGCCTCGTCGGTGCTCGCCGAGGTCGCGGACGGGTTGGAACGGCGGGACTCCGAGCTCATACGTTCCGCCCTGCAGGACGCCCGGGACACCCAGCCCGCCGTCGACGCGATCTCCGAGCAGCTCGCGGGAGCGCGCGAGTTGGTGCGGATCTCCCCGTTCTACCGGCGACGGCGCCCGGAGGAGATCGTCCTGACGAGCATGCTCAACCCGCTGGACAACGGCATCCGCAACATCCGCGTCCTCGCGCGCCGGGCGATCGTGGCGGCCGACGACCAGGTAGACGTGCCGCCTGCGCTGAGCTCGTTGATCGCGGGGCTGGCAGGGGCGCTGGAGGTGCTCACGAGGCGGGTGGCCGCGGACCCCGACGCCCCCACGGACGCCGAGGTCCACCGGGAGTTGCGGGCGGTGGCGTCCCGCGCCAAGCGGGAACTGGTCGCGGGATCGGGCCTGACCGAGACCGTCATGCTGGCTCAGCTGCGGTCGATCCTCGTGGACATGATGCAGGTCGCGGGGCTCAGCAAGATCTCGGCGCTGGCCACCCTGCCGCCGACCGTGCGTAGGCCCGCGGTCGAGCCGGAGTTGCTGGAGGAATGGCCGGACTCGCCGGACCGGCCCACGTCGGTGATGCCGCCGCTCAGGGCGACACGAGCCTCCATGGCTCGGTATGACGATAGAAAGTCGTCCTCTTGATGGCGCGCCTGCCGGTCACCCCGTCACGGGTGAGCAACCCGGCCTCGGTGCCCAGTTGTACCGCCCGGGCCGCCACCCACTGACGGCGTCGCAGCCTGCGTGGCCGGGCGGCGGTGGCGCGGACCCCCGGCATCTCGAGCGTGGGCCGGACGGTGAGGGTGGCGGTCTCCCCGGAGAAGACCACGGTGTCGTCGGCGTAGGCCTCGCCCACGAGTCGGGCGCCCCCGGTCCCGTGCACGAGGGCCTCGCCGACGAGGACCGTCCCGGTCTCGTCGCGCACGAGCGGAACCTCGCGGGCCGTGCCCCGGACGCCGAGCTTGGCGGCCTCCGACCCGGTCGGTAGGCCGTAGGCGCGGGTGGCGGGGGTGGGCTCGTCGGCGACGTAGGCGACCTCGGCGTCGAGGTTCTCGGTCCGCAGGAGGCGGGTGAGCAGTGCGGCCAGCGCGGCGTCGGTGCCGCAGAGCACGAGGCGGCGGCCCGGGCCCACCTCGGCGAGGGCCCGGTTGACCTCATCCTTGGTCGGCACCTCGCTGACCTGGATACGGGGACGTTCTCCGAGAACCGTCGGGACCGGCGACGAGCCGCAGCGGATGACGATCATGACCTCCATCATGACCGCCCCTCCTGCCAGGGGTGAACCTGGGGCAGGATGGAAGGGTGGTTGGACAGGCGCGCAGGATCGATCTCAACTGCGACCTCGGCGAGGCCCGCCGGGGGACGCCGCGCTGGACCGCGTCGCTCGCCCCCTCCGCCGGACCGGATCCCGATGACGCCGCGCTTCTCGATGTGGTGACCTCCGCCAACGTCGCGTGCGGCTTCCATGCCGGCAACCGGCCCACCATGAACGCCACCGCCGCCGCGGCCGCGCAGCGGGGGGTCGCGCTGGGTGCGCACCCGTCATACCGGGACGGCGCGAACTTCGGCCGGATCGAGCACGAGCTGGACCGGGAGGAGGTCGCCCGGCTGGTGGAGTTCCAGTTGGTCGAGCTGGACATGGCGGCTCGACGTCGCGGCACCCGGGTGCGGTACGTCAAGCCCCACGGTGCCCTCTACAACCGTATTGTCCGGGACGCCGAGCAGGCCGCGGGCGTCGTGGATGCCGTCCTCCGGTACGCCGACCTCGCCGACGAGGAGCCGCTGCCGATCCTCGGCCTGCCCGGTGCGGTGGTGCTCGCCCATGCCGAGGCGGCCGGCGTCCCCGCGGTGACGGAGGCGTTCGCCGACCGCGGGTACCGGCCCGACGGCACCCTGGTCCCACGGGGTGAGCCGGGTGCGGTGATCACCGATGCCGACGAGGTCGCCGACCGCGTGGTGGCGATGGCGACCGGCCGGGCGATCACCACCCACGAGGGCGCGCGGGTGGTGGTCACCGCTGCCTCGGTGTGCGTGCACGGTGACACCCCCGGTGCCGTCGACCTCGCCCGCCGCGTGCGCGGGTCGCTCGAGTCGGCCGGGGTGGAGGTGGCGCCGTTCACCCGGCCGGGCGGCGCGCATGGGCGCGGCGTGGTGGGGGAGCCGGGCACGGGATGACGACGACGAGGATCCGCCGCTGCGGGGAGACGGCGCTGTTGCTCGACTGTGCCGATCTGGCCGAGGCCGTCGCGCTGGCCGGGAGGATCGAGCAGTTGCGGCCCGAGGCGCTCGATGTGGTCGCGGCGGCCCGCACGGTGCTGGTGACCGCGCGGGACGCCTCCGCCCTGCGGGGGCTGCGTCGGCGGCTCGAGGCTCTGCTCGCCCAGGATCCGCCCGCCGCTGCGCCACCCTCCCGAGATCCGCTATCCGAAAACCGGATCGGCGCCTCTGATCCGAATAGCGGACCCGGAAGGGGAGTAGCGGATTCGGTGGGAGGTGGGGGGCGGGAGGTGACGATCGGCGTCCGCTACGACGGGCCCGACCTGGCCGCCGTCGCCGACCTCGCCGGGATGTCGACCGAGGCGCTGGTCCGCACCCACACGTCGATCACGTGGCGGGCCGCGTTCGGTGGGTTCGCACCGGGGTTCTTCTACCTCGTCGACGCGCGGGAGCTGGATGCGGGCGCGCGGGATGCGGGCCGGCCGGATGTGGGCGGGCCGGCCGAGGCCCCGGCGCCGACACCCGCCCTGCCTGCGGTGCCGCGGCTGGGCTCGCCGCGCGCGCGGGTCCCGGCCGGATCGGTGGGACTGGCGGACCGCTTCTGCGCCGTCTACCCGGGTGCCTCCCCGGGCGGGTGGCAGCTCCTCGGCACCACCGACGCCCCGCTCTGGGACCTCGACCGTCCGTACCCCGCCCTGCTCGCCCCGGGGATGACGGTCCGCTTCCGTGAGGAAGGCGGGCCCCGATGAGCCCGGAACGACCCCGATGAGTCTGCTGGTGCTGCGGGCCGGGCCGTCCGCGCTCGTGCAGGACCTCGGTCGTCCCGGCCACGCCTCTCTCGGGGTGACGGCCTCCGGGGCCGCCGACCGCGCCGCCGCGGCCACCGCCCTGCGGGCCGTCGGCACCGACCCGGCGGCCGCAGTGCTCGAGGTGCTGCTCGGCGGGCTCACGCTCATGACGGACGCGCCCGCGATCGTGGCGGTCACGGGGGCGGAGGCCCTCGTCGTCGTCGTGACCCCGGGCGGTTCCCGACGCACCGCCGCCACCGGTGAGGTCCTCCGGCTGGAGGCCGGGGCGAGCCTGGAGATCGGCCGGCCCGTCACCGGGGTGCGCAGTTACGTGGGCGTCCGCGGGGGAATCGACGTCCCGGCGGTGCTGGGCAGTCGATCGCGCGACACCCTGGCGGGGCTGGGCCCACCGCCGGTCGTGGCCGGCGATGTGCTGGACGTCGGCGACGCCGTGGTGGGGCCGTGGGCAGACGGGTGGCAGGTCTCCGCCGGGACCGATGCGAGCGACAGCGGGCGGCGCACAGTCGAGCTGGACGTCATCCCCGGGCCGCGCGACGACCTGTTCCCGGCCGGCGCGTGGGACGTACTCGCCGCGACCGGACACGTCAGCGGGCACGCGGACAGGGTGGGCGTCCGCATCGACCCCGCCCGCCCCGTGCCCCGACTGCGACGCGGTGAGATCCCCAGCGAGGGCATGGTGCGCGGAGCGGTGCAGATCCCCGCCGACGGTTCGCCCGTGGTGTTCGGGCCCGACCACCCCGTCACCGGCGGATACCCGGTGATCGGGGTGCTCACCGCCCGCTCGGCGGACAGGATCTCGCAGCTCCTGCCCGGAACGCCCGTGCGACTGCGCAGGCTGCGGGGGGTCGGCGACTAGGGTGAGAGCGCGAATGCGACTATTCTGGAGCGCTGGTGTGCGCGGAATCACGAGAATGTGCCCGTCCCTCACCGTGTAGACGACTCATTTCGAGGTGAAAGCGAACCATGCCAGCGATCGTTCTGATCGGCGCCCAGTGGGGCGACGAGGGCAAGGGTAAGGCCACCGACATCCTGGGCGGCCGCGTCGAGTACGTGGTCAAGCCCAACGGCGGGAACAACGCGGGCCACACCGTGGTGGTGGGCGGCGAGAAGTACGAGCTCAAACTCCTTCCCGCCGGCATCCTGTCGCCCACGGCCACCCCGGTGATCGGCAACGGCGTGGTGGTCAACCTCGAGGCGCTGTTCGAGGAGATCGACGGACTCGAGGCCCGCGGCGCCGACACCTCCCGGCTGCGGATCTCCGCCGACGCCCACCTCGTGGCCCCGTACCACCAGGCGCTGGACAAGGTCACCGAGCGATTCCTGGGCAAGAAGGCCATCGGTACCACCGGCCGCGGCATCGGCCCCACCTACGCGGACAAGGTCTCGCGGGTGGGCATCCGCGTGCAGGACATCTTCGACGAGTCGATCCTGCGCCAGAAGATCGAGGGCTCACTGCACCTCAAGAACCAGATCCTGGTGAAGATCTACAACCGTCGGGCGGTCGAGGTCGAGGAGATGGTCGAGTACTTCCTCGGCTACGCCGACCGACTGCGGCCCATGGTCTGCGACGCCACCCTGATGCTCAACCAGGCGCTGGACCGCGGCGAGTCCGTCCTCATGGAGGGCGGGCAGGCCACCATGCTCGACGTCGACCACGGCACCTACCCGTTCGTCACCTCGTCCAATCCCACCGCCGGCGGCGCCTGCGTGGGCGCGGGCATCGGGCCCACCCGGATCACCCACTCGCTGGGCATCGTCAAGGCGTACACCACCCGCGTGGGCGCCGGACCGTTCCCCACCGAGCTGTTCGACAAGTGGGGCGAGTACCTGCAGGTCACCGGTGGTGAGGTGGGCGTGAACACCGGCCGCACCCGCCGCTGTGGGTGGTACGACGCCGTGATCGCCCGCTACGCCGCGCGCGTCAACGGCTTCACCGACTACTTCCTCACCAAGCTCGACGTGCTCACCGGCATCGGCGAGATCCCGATCTGCGTGGCCTACGACGTCGACGGCGTCCGGCACGACGAGATGCCCATGACGCAGACCGACTTCCACCACGCCACACCGATCTACGAGACCATGCCCGGCTGGGAAGAGGACATCACCGGGGCGCGGGAGTTCAGCGACCTGCCGCCCGAGGCGCAGGCCTACGTACTGCGGCTCGAGGAGCTAGCCGGCTGCCACATGTCGTACATCGGCGTGGGGCCGGGGCGCGACCAGAACGTGGTGCGGCGCGACATCCTGGGGTAGACGGGACGAGCGGGGACAGCGGGACCGGTGGGGCGAGCTTTCATGTGTACGTATGACACATGCCATGCGAACAGGGGACAGCGCAGGTCACGGCTGTGCGGTTGAGTCGATGACAGGCGGTCGGTAGGCCGCCGTTCCCCGAGCATCGGAGCAGCACATGCGTCCCCTCTCCCGAATGGCCGTCACCGCCGCGGCCACCGCGATCGCGTCAGCCACCGCCCTCTCCGGAGCGGCGCTGGCCAACGCCCAGGTCGCTTCCCCCGTCTTCAACAGCCCCAGCAGTGTCAGTGTCGAAGGCAAGGGCGCGAGCACCAAGGTCACCTATCGGAACGAGTCCGAGCGCGATCTCCTGTGTACCGCGTTCGCCGGCCCGGATCGGTTGATCGCCGACTTCTACAGCTACACCAAGAAGACCGGGGACACCGGCGGGGCCGAGCTCCCCGCCGAACTGAACCTGCGGATGCTGACCGCGCTCACGACGGGAAAGCTCGGCCTGTACATGGGCACGGTCGACGACGGTCAGAGCGCTGTTCTCCCGTCGGCCTTCGACCTCCCCGGGCTGGAGCTTCCGGACGGGGCCGTGGGACTCACCGACGGTTCGTTCACACCGGCCGCGATGGCCATCTGTATGAATCCCGATGGCGGGGAATACGTCGAAATCGAGAGCTCCGCGGGGGCCGGCGTCCCCACCGGCCTCGGGTCGCTGGACTCCGCCCTGGCGGGGCTCGGGAGTTCAGGTTCGGTCGCCGAGACGACGGGTTCACTCGGGAGCTGACAGCAGGCGTGTCTCTGCAGACCTCGCCCCCGGCCTCTGCGAAGGCCGGGGGCGAGGTCTGCGTGGGGCGGGGGCGGTGGACAGTCGCCTTGGACGCCTGTGGTCATACGAACGTACGACAGCGACGCCGTTGACCCGGGCGTCTAATGGACCACGCCGCGGCCGCCGGGCCGTACACGCTCAAAGATCGGAGTTCCCAATGCGATCCCTCAGACGCCTCGGCGTCATCGCCGCGACCACAGCACTGGCCGGGACGTCGGCCCTCGCCGGGGTCGGGATGGCCGGTGCTCAGAACTCGACTGCCTGGCGGCTCGACAGCCCCAGCACGGTCTTCGTCGAACGTGACGAGGGCGGTGATCTCGTCGTGTCGTATGACAACCGGTCGAATCACGACCTTCTCTGCTACGCGTATATCGGTACTCCCCGAACGGTTGAGGTGCTCTACGACGTCCATGTCGAGGCGGGGTTCTCCGGGGACCTCGACATCTTCCCGCCCGCGACTGACGTCGGGACGATAGGCGAAGAGCTCGGCGTCCGAGGGGTGGTGGGTGTCTTCGCGCTGGAGAACGGGGCGTCGGGTCCGGTGACATTCGTCAACCCGGAGGAAGGCCAGGACGGAGATGTCGTGCTGGTTCCCACACCGCTCCAACAACTCTCGGACAAGGCCTTCTCGCCCGAGATCGTCACGGTGTGCGCGTTCTCCGAGGACGGCGACGAGGGGCTTACCTACGCCGAGCTCGAGACGTCCAGCACGGGCGGAGGCGGCAGCGGTGGCGGCGGCGATGTCTTCGGTTCTCTGGCTGACCTGAGCGGGTCTCTCGGGTCGTAGGTCACGGCGACCATCTCATCGCTCGCTCATCGAATGCGCGGGAGCGATGATCTGGTCGGTTCACCCGCGCTGGGCGAAGGCGGCTCTGACGGCGTCCACGGCCTCGGCCTCGGAGAATCCGGCACCCGCCGCCTGGGCCGCGAACTCCACCGCGGCCCGGGCGAGCGCGTCCGACGGCAGATCTGGGGCGGCGACGAACGTGCCCGAGCGGCCGCGACCTTCCAGCTGGCCGGACTCCTCCAATTCGCGGTACACCTTGGCGGCGGTGGCCGTGGCGACGCCCACCTCCTGGGCGAGTCGGCGGACCGGGGGCATCCGAGTCCCCGTGGCCAGTTCTCCGAGCCGGATCGCCTCGACGATCTGGTCCTTGAGCTGGCGAAACGGTGCGTCACCGGAAGCGGGGTCTACGCGGAGCACCACACCCGCAACGCGGGAGCCCCCGGCGCCGGGGGAGTCGTCTCCCGCGGCGCCGGGACCGGTGACCGGCTCACCCATCGTTCAGGACCACACCGTGTCGATCGCGGTGACCTCGCGCGGCGGAGCGGCCGGGACCGGAGCAGCCGGGGTGCGGGAGAAGCGGGGCGCGGGGGCGGGCCCGGCATCGCCCGACACCTCGACGAAGGTCTGGCGGGCAACGTTGTGCGGGTGGTCGAGCGCCTCGGTGTAGGTCAGTACCGGCGTGGTGCAGGCGTCGGTTCCGTAGAACACTTCTGCCCACTCGTCACGCGTCTTCTCGGCGAATTTCCCGGAGATGATCTCGCGCAGTTCATCCCAGCGGTCCATGTCGAACTGGCCGGGCATTCCCTCGCCGTCGATACCCAACAGTCGGGCGAACTCGGCGTAGAACTGCGGCTCGAGGCAACCAACCGCCATGTACTTGCCGTCCGAGCAGGTGTAGACGTCGTAGAACGGGTACCCGGTGTCGAGCATGTTGGTCCCGGCGACGTCCGACCACTGGCCCCGGGCGCGCATCGCCCACTGGAACTGGCCCAGCACCGAGGCGCCGTCGGTCATGGCGGCGTCGATGACCTGCCCCTTGCCCGAGGTGGCGCGCTCGATGATCGCGGCGAGGATGCCCTGGATGAGGAACATCGACCCGCCGCCGAAGTCACCGACGAGGTTGAGCGGCGGCACGGGGCGCTCGCCCTTGCGGGCGGTGGCGTTGAGGTGGCCGGTCAGCGAGATGTAGTTGAGGTCATGGCCGGCGGTGTGTGCCAGCGGGCCGTGCTGGCCCCACCCGGTCATCCGGGCGTAGACCAGCTTCGGGTTGATTTCGAGGCACTCGTCCGGACCCAAGCCCATCCGTTCGGTGACCCCGGGACGGAACCCCTCGACCAGCACGTCGGCCTTGGCGATGAGCCCGCGCACCTGCGACAGGCCCTCATCGCTCTTGAGGTTGGCCTCCACGACGGTCCGACCGCGACGGGTGATGTGCGCCCAGCCGCCGACCTGGGTGTCGAGCTCGCCGGGGCGCATGACGGTCACGACGTCGGCGCCGAGATCGGCGAGCATCATGCAGGCGTGGGGTCCGGGGCCGATGCCGTTGAGTTCGACGACGCGGATGCCGGCCAGGGGGCCGGAAGAGGAACTGGTCACAGGTGTGCCCTTTCGTGTGGCTTTGGACACACGTTATCGCCTAACTGTCGAGCGGGTTTGAGACAGGTGGCCGGTACTGCTGTTGCGCCTGTGGCCAGTGATGATAAGAAAGTTAACATCTAGTTATAGAACCCTAAAGTTTGCGCCGCTTACGAGGCTGGTTGGTGTGATCTGTGCCACTCTCGGCGAAGGCGTTCTCCGGATCGCCCGTAAGTGTCACCGCGGTCCTCGATGTGGTGACTTTCCCTCACTGCAAGGAGCATTCATGTTCACTCGAAATCGATTCGTGGCCGGAGCATCGGCCGTCGCTCTCGCCGCTGGGGCCACTCTCGCCGGAGCCGGTATGGCCGGCGCCCAGGGGTCGTCGGAGATCGCGGCGGATCTCGAGCTCGCCGCCACCGCACTCAACGGCCCGGTGACGGT
The DNA here is from genome assembly GCF_057773085.1 of Dietzia sp. IBK-p2-16D. Lineage (NCBI taxonomy): Bacteria > Bacillati > Actinomycetota > Actinomycetes > Mycobacteriales > Dietziaceae > Dietzia > Dietzia sp. IBK-p2-16D. Next base: position 675,729 of record NZ_JBYMTL010000002.1, read on the forward strand.
GACCCCGAATGACGAGGGTGGCCCGACCGTCACCTACACCAACGAGGGTGACGCGTTGCAGCACTGCGTGGGGTTCACAATGCCGTACAGCTCGGTCGACGAGGTCGGACTTGACCCCTCGGCCGGCAACCCCATGGACCTACTGCCACAGATCATCGAGATCCAGGCCATGGGCGGCGTGTCGATGCTCGGTGCTGCCGCTGACGGTGAACCGACTACCTATGACGCCACCGCAGACAACGGCATAGCGCAGGCCGCGCTTTTTCTGATCGCTATAAAGGCGGGCGTAGCGCTTGACGAGGGGGAGTCCGTGACCTGGGAGGCCACCGCGCCCGAGGAGCCGGCTGCCGCGGCTGTTCTCTGCATTCCCGACGCCGTGGCGGGAAATGAGGCGCGTATCGCGGCGATCGAGACAAACTTCGGCATCGATCCGGAGGTAGTCGCGAATCAGATCAACGACCGGCTCGGGCCGCTGGGTTCGATTACCGCAGGCAGCGTGAGCGGCGGCAGCGTCGAGATGGGCGCTAACGTCCTCGGCTCGCTCGCCGGAGCAAGCGCGGAGGACGAGCCCGTCGACGATGAGGGGACCGACGCCGGCAGCGCGGCCGCGAGCTCGGGCGTCAGCGAGGCCGGCAGCGGCGGGGACGAGCAGGAGAACGGCACGGTCGAAGCCACCACGGTCGGCTGATCCGATAACCATCCCCCATCATCCCGACCGGGCCCGGCACCTCACGGTGCCGGGCCCGGTCGTCTGTTCAGCCGCGCTCCGAGCGTCGCCGCAGGTCTACTAGCGTGGACGATATGACCGACCCCCATGATCCCCTCGCCCCGCCCGCCGTGGACCGCTTCGGCACGCCGGGCACGCCGACCGCGACCCGCGTGATGCTGCTCGGCTCGGGGGAGCTGGGCAAGGAGGTGACCATCGCGCTGCAGCGGCTGGGGGTCGAGGTCATCGCGGTCGACCGCTACGACGGAGCCCCGGCCCACCAGGTCGCGCACCGGTCGCACACCATCGACATGACCGACGCCGACGAGGTACGCCGGGTCGTCGAGCTGGAGAAGCCGGAGGTGATCCTGCCGGAGATCGAAGCCATCGCGACGGCCGCGCTCGCGCAGATCGAGGAGGATGGTCTCGCCCGCGTCGTGCCCACCGCCCGCGCGGTGCGTCTGACGATGGACCGCGAGGGCATCCGGCGCCTCGCCGCCGAGGAACTGGGCCTGCCCACGAGCCGCTACGCGTTCGCGTCCTCGTTGGGGGAACTGCAGGAGGCGTGCTCCCGGATCGGGTTCCCGTGCCTGGTCAAGCCCACCATGTCGTCGTCGGGTAAGGGACAGTCGTCCCTCCACGGTCCCGAGGACGTGGAACGTGCCTGGCAGTACGCGCAGTCCGGGGCCCGCGTCGCGGGCGCGCGCGTGATCGTGGAGTCGTTCGTGGACTTCGAGTACGAGATCACCCTGCTCACCGTCCGCAGTGTGGACCCGGAGACGGGCAAGATCCGCACCGACTTCTGCGAGCCGATCGGCCACCGGCAGGAGCGCGGCGATTATGTGGAGTCGTGGCAGCCGCAGGCCATGACCCAGGACGCCTACGACTCCGCACGGTCGGTGGCGGCGCGGGTGACGGGCGCGCTCGGTGGGGTCGGCGTGTTCGGCGTGGAGTTGTTCGTCAAGGGCGTCGACGTCTACTTCTCCGAGGTCAGTCCCCGCCCCCACGACACCGGCCTGGTGACACTGCGCAGCCAGGTGCTCAGCGAGTTCGAGATGCACGCGCGCGCCGTCCTCGGCCTTCCCGTGGTCACCACCATGGCCAGCCCGGGCGCGTCCGCGGTGATCTACGGCGGCACGGGGATCGCCGAGGGCGGCGCGGAGGAAAGCGGGACCGTCGAGGGAGTCGGCTTCGCCGGTGTCGCCCGCGCACTCGCCGTGCCGGAGTCCGATGTCCGCCTGTTCGGCAAGCCGTCCGCCAGCCGGTTCCGCCGGATGGGCGTGGCCTTGGCGACCGCCGAGGACGTGGACCTCGCCCGCGAACGGGCGCGCGAGGCCGCGTCGCGCGTGACGGTGGTGAGGTAGGTGCCGCCGGTCACCGCGAGGTGGTGGGAAGGCTCCGCCCGATGACGACGACGAGGTCCGCCGCTGACGACGCCCGCGATCTGCCGAAGGAGCCGACCGCGCCGTGGATCCTGGCGCTGTCGGCGGCGGTGATCCTGGTGTGGCTCGGTGTGCTGGCCTGGCAGGTGACCGCTCTGCCGGAGCGGGTGCCGACGCATTTCGGTGCCGACGGCGAGGCCGACGGCTGGTCGAGCAGGAACGGCGCGCTCGCCTTCTCGGCGTTCCTGCCGTTGCTGGTGGTTCTGCCGATTCCGCTCATGTCGAGGCTGGTGGTGTCGGCTCCCGAGTTCATCAACGCCCCCAACAAGGAGTGGTGGACGGCGTCCGGAGTCCGGCTGCGCAGGTTCGAGAGGCTGGTGCGGGAGGACCTGTGGCTCATCACCGCGATGACGCTCGCCCTGCTGGTGGCGGGGCAGGTGGGCATCGTGGTCGCCGCGCAGTCCGGGACCGACCGGATGCCGGGATGGGTGCTCCCGGGCGCTCTGGTGGTGTTCCTCGGCGGGCTGGCCGCGGTACTCGCGCGGATGCTGGTCGGCGGACGGTACGCCGACCAGCCCGACCTCGACTGACCGGCTCGCGACGCCCTGCTCGGAGTCCCCTGTGGATGGTCGTCGACCCCATCCACAGGACCTCGTTCCGGGCCGGTCCGTGACGGACTCCGCCCCTAGCGTGACCTTCGAACGGCGCGGGCATCCGGGCCGGAGGGGAGCGGGGCGATGGCAGCGCAGGACGGACGACCGGGGTCAGGGGGCGCGGCGCCCGCCGCGGCGGGCGCCGCGGCGGGCGAGGCGGCTGAGGCGGATGAGGCGGCTGTGGCGGCTGTGGCGGGGCCGCTGGGGGCGGCGCTGCTGGCGTTCGAGCAGGTGGCCGTGACGGCCGAAGCCGCCCGGGTCCGCGAGGCAGGCACGGACACGGCCGACAGTGCGGCTGGCCTGGTGGCGGCACTCGAGGAGGCGTCCGCGGCGGCTGCCGGAATGGGGGCCGGAGCGCGGACGACGCTGCTCACCGGTCCCGCGCTGGCCGAATGCGCGGCTCTGCTCGCCCGGCGGGCCCGGGAGCACGAGGCGGAGAGCCGGCGGATCGCGCAGGCGATGGTCCGGGCCGCCGGACTCCTCGTGGAGGCGGATGAGGAGGTGGCCCGCAGTGTCGCCGGGGCAACGGGCTGAGGCGCTGGTCGTGGCGCTCGACCACGCCGAATCGAGGGCGGCGGCGGTGGGTCGGCGAATCGCGGAGTCCGCCGAGGACCTCGACATGGTCGCCCGCCGGCTGGGCGGCGCGGCGGGTGGTAGCGCTGTCGGTGGTGGCGCTGTCGGTGATGCCGGGGCGGTGGGTGGCGGGTGGTCCGGCCGGGCGGGTGCGCGGGCACGCAGCCGCGTGGGGGACGCGGCCGCGGAGGCGAGGATGCTCTCGGGCAACTGCCTCTACCTGGCGGATGTGCTGCGGGCCGAGGGCTCCCGGTTGGCGCGGACGGTGATCAACTGGAGCGACGATGAACTCGCGACGCCCGGCGCGGGAGACTCCACCGCCGTAGAGGAGGCGGACCGCGGCCTCGCCGTGCGCCTGCGGGGGGCTGCCGATCACCTCGCAGGCCACGTGGACCCCGCGTCCAGGCCGTGCATCGACCTGTCGGGGTCGACCGACGACGATCCGCGAGCGGTCGCAGGCCTGTGGCACGCGCTGGGGCCGGCCGACCGGGCCCGGCTGGCCCGCGATCACCCGGACCTGGGCTCGGTGGACGGACTGTCGTCGGCAACGCGGGACGCGATCAACCGGACCCGGTTGCGCCGCATGCTCGACGCGGCGGACAGCGGCGGAGGCGGGGCCGACCTCGGCGGCGTCGCGCCGGCGCTGGCCGCTCTTACCGCGTACCTCGAGGCCGATCCGCGGCGGCACCTGCTCGACCTGCGCCCGGACGGCCGCGCGGTGGTCGCGAGCGCCGACCCCGACACCGCGGACCGGGTGGTCACGCTCATCCCGGGGACGGGGTCCTCGGTGGAGACGCTCGGCCGTACCGGAGAACGGGCGGAGGCGGTGTGCGAGGCGGCCGGCCCGGGAACCGGGGCGACGGTCTCGACGACGGATGCGCCGGTCGAGTCGTGCGTCGCGGTGTCGTGGCAGGGCTACGACGCGCCCGCGGACGTCGCCACCGCCGGGACTGCGACGGCACCCGCGCGGGCACACGCCGCGGACCTGCGGACGTTCGCGGCGGGCCTGGACGCGGTCGAGCGCATGGACGGCGACGACTCCCCACACGCCGCCGTCGGGTACAGCTACGGCTCGGCGGTCCTGGGTACGTCCGCCGCGGACCCACGCGGGGTGGCGGTCGACCGGATGATCCACGTCGGCAGCCCCGGCGCGGGTGTCGGGTCGATCGCCGAGCAGTGGGTGGACGAGGCCGGGACCGCGCGCCCGGCGGGGGAGGGCGAGGTGGTCGGCGTCGCGTCCCGCTGGGATCCGGTGCCGTGGTGGTCGGTCACCGGCGTGCTGGGCGGGCGGCCGGGAACGGACGAGTTCGGAGGCCTCGCGGTGGACGTCACCGAACCGGGCGCTGGTGCGGGGTCGGTGCGCGACGCCCACTCCCGCTACTTCGACCCGGGCACGGTGTCGCTGGCCGAGATCGGCCGACTTATCGCCGAGACCGACTGACCCCGGTAATGACAGAGCCCCGCATCCCCGACACCGTCTGCGCCCCGCATCGACCGGCCCGGCCGGAAAAATCGGCCCCCCGCAGAATTCGCTACCCCGTCTCCGGATCCGCTACCCGGATTCGGGTAGCGGATCGGGAATTCGAGTAGCGGATTCCTCCGGGGCTGGCGGTGGCGCGGATCCGGCAGGGGAGGGAAGGGTCAGCGGGCGGAGGAGCGCGCGGTGCGGGCGATCTCGAGCATCTCCGCCCGGCCCGGCAGCTTGGTGCGCTCGCGGCCCGCCGACTCGCCGAGGCCGCGCTCGTGGGCGTCGATCTGCAGCCAGGCGTCGCCGTCGACGAGGTCCACGCCCCGGTCGACGAGCAGGTCGCGCACGGCGTGCGGGTCCGGCTCGGCGGGTTCGGGCAGCGTGCCGGACTCGAGCTCGGTGGCCAGCTGCCCGACCGTCTCCACGGCGCAGGAGCGATTGGTGCCGATCACGCCGGAGGGGCCGCGCTTGACCCAGCCGGCGGTGAACAGGCCCGGGAGGTGCCGGCCGCCCGGGGAGTCCAGGACGCGGCCGGAGTCGTTGGGGATGGTCGCGGAATCCGCGTCGAAAGGCACGCCCTCCAGGGCGGCGGAGCGGTACCCGACGGCCCGGTAGACCGCCTCGACCTGCAGGTCCTCCGTGCGCCCGCTGGTGCGTACGCGCCCGCCGGCGCCCTCGGGTCCGGGGACGGGCTCGGTCAGCTCCAGGCGCAGCCCGGACACCCGGCCGTCGGAACCCAGGATCTCGACCGGGGACCGGTGGAAGCGGAACCGCACCACCCGCTCGCCGGCCGCGAGGGCTGCGGCCTCGGCCTCATCCGCCGTCTCCAGACCGGCCTCTTGCTGCGCCCCGGCCCATTTCTCGAGTTGCGTGCACACCTGCCCGACCCGGCGATCGGTGTCCCGGAGAGTGCGCGCCTCGTCGTCGTCGTACTCCAGGTCGGCCGGGTCCACCACCACGGTGACGCCCTCCACCTTGGCCATCTCCCGCAGCTCGAGTGGGGTGAACTTGGCGTGGACGGGGCCGCGGCGGCCGATCACCGACACCACCCGGGTCGTGTTGGTGCCGAACCCGGTGCGGACGTGCTCGGGGATGTCGGTGGGCTCGAGCTGCTCGGGGCTGCGCACCAGCATGCGCGCCACGTCGAGCGCGACGTTACCCACGCCCACCACGGCCGCCCGCTCGGCGGACAGTGCCCACTCCGGGTGGGAATCCGGGTGGCCGTCGTACCAGGTGACGAACTCGGCGGCCCCGTACGAGCCCTCCAGGTCCTCGCCCGGGATGCCGAGCCGACGGTCCGAGAGTGCGCCGGTGGAGAAGACGACCGCGTGGTAGAAGCGGTGCACGTCGTCCAGGGTGAGGTCGCGGCCGAACTCGACGTTGCCGAGGAACCGGATGCGCGGATCGGCGGCGATCCCCTCCAGCGTGCGGGCGATGCCCTTGATCCGGGGGTGATCGGGGGCCACGCCGTGGCGCAGCAGACCGTAGGGCACGGGCAGCCGGTCGATCAGGTCCACCACGATGCCGCGCCCGGACGGATCGCGGTTGTCGCTCCAGTCCAGCAGGGCCTCGCTGGCGTACACACCCGCCGGGCCGGAGCCCACGACAGCCACACGGAACGGGTTCTCTGTGACGGACGTCATGTCCGCGATCGTCGCACAGAACGGCGACCGGGGTACCTCGACCCCGCCGATCAGCGGTCGGGGGAGCATAATCGACACCCATGAGCGACTACGCCGGGGACCTCTCGCCCAGCCAGGCCTGGGATCTGCTCGCCACTGACCCCGACGCCGTGCTGGTCGACGTCCGGACGAGCGCCGAATGGCAGTGGGTCGGCGGCGCCGATCTGTCGGAGCTGGGCAAGCGCACGCTGGGCATCGAGTGGATGACCTCGGCGGGCCAGCCCAACGAGCGGTTCGTCGAGCACCTCGGCGAGGCCGGCGTCGACACGCAGGCCCCGGTGTTGTTCCTGTGCCGCAGTGGTGGCCGGTCGGCCGCCGCCGCGAGCCTGGCCACCGCCGCCGGATACCGCACCGCCTACAACGTGGCCGAGGGGTTCGAGGGCGACCCGGACGCCGCCGGACACCGCGGCACGGTCAATGGCTGGAAGGTCGCGGGTCTGGCCTGGCGCCAGTCCTGACCCGTACGCCCTCCGCGCCCCACGCTCCAACGCCCCCCGCCCCGCCGCCCAACGGCCCCACCCACGCACCACACACAAGAAAGCAGCGATGAGAAACAACGAGCTCCCCGACGGTCTCCACCCCGACACCCTGGGGGTCCGGGCCGGGCAGATGCGCACCGGCTTCGAGGAGACCACCGAGCCGATGTTCCTCAACTCCGGCTACGTCTACTCCTCCGCCGAGGCGGCCGAGGCCTCGTTCAACGGCGACCTCAAGCGATTCGTCTACTCCCGCTACGGCAACCCCACGGTCGCGATGTTCCAGGAGCGCCTGCGGCAGATCGAGGGCGCCGAGGCGTGCTTCGCCACCTCCTCCGGCATGTCCGCGGTGTTCGTCGCACTGGCCGCCCTGTGCGGCAACGGCTCCCGACTGGTGGCCTCGCGCGCGCTGTTCGGCTCCTGTTACGTCATCTGCGCGGAGATCCTGCCGCGCTGGGGCGTGGAGACGGTGTTCGTCGACGGCGCCGACCTCGACCAGTGGCGCGAGGCGCTCAGCGAGCCCACCGACGCGGTGTTCTTCGAGACCCCCTCCAACCCCATGCAGGAGCTGGTCGACGTCCGCGCGGTGTGCAACCTCGCCCACGCCGCCGGCGCGCAGGTCGTGGTGGACAACGTCTTCGCCACCGTCCTGCACCAGAAGCCGCTCGAGCTGGGCGCGGACATCGTCGTCTACTCCACCACCAAGCACATCGACGGCCAGGGCCGCGTCCTCGGCGGCGCCGTGTTGGGCACCGAGGAGTACATCTCCGGCCCTGTGCAGAACCTCATGCGCCACGCCGGGTTCGGGATGAGCGCGTTCAACGCGTGGGTCCTGCTCAAGGGCCTGGAGACCATGAGCCTGCGGGTGGAGCGGATGAGTGCCAACGCGCTGGAGGTGGCGCGGTTCCTGGAGTCGCATCCGGCCGTGGAGTGGGTGACGTACCCGATGCTCGAGTCGCACCCGCAGTACGAGCTGGCGCGGGCGCAGATGTCGGGCGGCGGGTCGGTGGTGACGTTCGGGTTGAAGTACGACGGCGGTGGTGACGGTGGCCGGGGCGACGACGACAAGGGCGGCCGCGGCAAGAAGGAGTGCTTCTCCCTGCTCAACGCGCTGGAGGTCATCGACATCTCCAACAATCTGGGCGATGCCAAGACGCTGGTGACCCATCCCGCGACGACGACCCACGCGTCCATGGAACCCGAGGCCCGCGCCGCGGTGGGCATCGGCGACAACGTGATCCGCCTGTCCGTGGGGCTGGAACACGCGGGCGACCTCATAGAGGACCTGCGTCGCGGTCTGGGGTGACGGTCTAGATTGATCGCATGTCTGATCGGGGTGAACATTCCCGGACCCGGGTAGCGGTCCTGCCCGCCGCCCATCCCGCGGTTCGCCGGATCACCGGCCTGGACGGGCTGGACCATGTGGAGCTGGTCCCCGCCCGGCCCGGAGTGGTGAACGGGCAGACACCGCCCGAGGCGGTGACCCCCGTCGAGCTCGATCCCGGGCACGAGGCGTCGGGTGAGATCCACCGCGACGGCGACCCGCTGCGCACCGTCGATCTGGCCCACGTGCACTTCGGATACGACTACCTCGAACCCGAGAGCGTGGACGAGGTGGTGGACCACCTGGCGCGGGCCGAGGTGCCCCTGGTGCTCACGGTCCACGACATCGTGTACCCGACCCACGAGGACGAGCTGCCGCACCGCGATCACACCGGCACGTTGGTCGAGGCCGCCGCCGCGGTGATCACGCTGACCGAGGTGGCGGCGCACGAGCTGTGGGTGCGGTGGGGCGTCGAGCCCGTGGTCGTCCCGCACCCGCGGCTCTTGGACGAGGACGAGGTGTCGTCGGCCATCCGCGCCGGAAAGCACCTGCGCGGCAGGGACGATCCGGTGGTGGTGGGGGTGTTGCTGGAGCGGATGGGCGAGAACATCGAGGGGCCCGAACTGCTGGACCAGCTCGCGCCCGTCGCGCAGGGGCGGCGGGGGGCGCACCTGCGGATCGTGGTGGAGGCGCAGGCCTGGCGCGACGCCTGCGGCGAGGATCGTGAGGCCGGCGGGCATCACCTGGTGGCGGAGCTGGCGGCGGAGGGCGGCTGGGAGTCCGTGCGCTTGGTCCGGTACGAGTCGCTGGATCTGGCGCCGGTGCTGCCCGAGTTCGCCGCGCTGGATGTCTGCGTCTTGCCGTACCGGTTCGCCACGCATTCCACCTGGTTGGAGTTGTGCCGCGACCTGGGCGTGGCACCGGTCTTCCCGGCGGTGGGATTCCTGCGGGAGCAGTGGTTCGACCGCTGCGACCCGGGCGACCACTCCGGCGAGGTCTACGACCCCCGCGCCCCGTCCGCCGTCGCTGTTGCGGTGCGGTCGGCGTTGGAGAACCCGCGGGCCGTCCCGCCGCGGGTGGCGGGGGCGGATCCGGAGGCGGTCATGGCGGCCCATGCGCAGATCTACCGGGAGGCTGCCGGGCGCCGCTGAGCGGCTGGGACGGGGCTGCGGCTGGTCGCTGAGTGGATGGGTCGGGCTGCGGGCGCCGCGCTCAGGACGCGGCGTCGCCGCGGGCGATGTCGACCGGCCAGGCCAGAGTGAGCATCGAGTCAGGGGCCGGGGAGGCCGCGTCCATGCTCAGTTCGAGGCACACCGTGACGGGGGCGCCGGGCGTGGTGCGGGTGGCGGCTGGCAGGACCAGGGGGTCGTCGACCGTCGGCGCGTCGAGCGGCACCGGCTGGCCCCCGCCACCGGCGAGGAGGCTCGGAGAGCCGAGTCCGAACGCGGGTGCGGCGCATGCTCCACCGCGGGCGGACACGGCTCGGATCCGCACGTGGGAGGCGGTCTCCGGATCTCCGTCGATCAGGGCTCCCTCGCCGATGGCCACGTGGGCGTCCGTACGGGAGTCGACGGTGGTCCGCAGGGTCAGCGGCTGGTATGCGGAACGGTTGCGCAGGCCGGCCGTGTCCACGCGGACGGGGAAGTGGCCGCCGTAGGACGAGATGGGCGCGGTCCAGGTGGTGCCGAAGTCGGTGGACGCCTGGACTGACCACGTGGAGCTGCGGAGCTCGGACTCGCGGGCCTGGTCGTCGCGGTCCTGGACGATCACCGTCGCGCCGAGTGCGCAGGCGGATGCGGCACCGAGTGCGACCAACGTGGTCGCCGCGTGCCGGATGCGCATGACTCCTCCGAGGGGCCGTCTTGGGGAGATCGGTCCAGAGGAGGGACTCTGGTGCGGGCGGGCCCGCGATGATCGCCGGTTCACCTAGTTTATGGTCGGCGCTCGCAGCATCGTTACAGCCGGTCCGAGTGTGGCCGAGATCACTGCCGGGCCTGCGTGGGCCGATCGTCAGCGGATGTAGACCAAGGTGCCGGTCTTCTGGTTGACGGCCGCCCAGCGCCAGCCGTCCTGCTCGGCATCGGCCGAGGTGAAGGACTTCCAGTTGTCGCCTGGGTCGCCGCCGCCCAGCCAGATTTCGAGCGCCGCGAGCCCCTGCCGCGCGTCGGTGGGGACGGTGTCGCCGGCGACGACGACGGCGAGGTCATCGCCGCCCACGGTCGCGGTTCCGACGTCTTCGAGTCGGGCTGTGGGCGAAAGGGTGCCGGGTTCGTCGGGAATGACGAGCGCGGGGGCTGCCGACGTGGTGGTGAGTGTCTTCGTGGCCGGCGGGGTGGTGGTCTTGGGCGTGGTGGTGACAGTGGGCACTGCGCTGGTGAGTTGTGTGGTGCGGCGGGTGCTGGCGGTTGCCGGAGCGGTGTTCGCTGCCGCGGTGGTCGACCCGTTCTCCCCGGACGGGTTCGGCGGGGTGGAGTTGGCTAGAACTGGCGGGTCGAGATCGCCAGTGCCCCGGTCCGGTACGTAAGTGTCCTCGACCTCGGCCAGCCTTTCCGTCGACTGGGCCGGGGGACTCTGGATTGTTACGGCACCTCGAGCGCTTTGCCCGTTCACGGGAAGTGTGATGACTTCGCTTTCGGGAAGATCTACCAGGGGTACGAGTCTGACCGGGCTTACCGAAGAAGGGCTATTCCCTACCGCGGGGGTCGGGACGGATATCCCGCACTCCGCTCGGGACAAGACAATTTCTAGGTGCCAGCGGTCGTCATTCGAGAGGTTCAAATCGGTTGTGACCGATAGGCTAACTTCCGAAGCGGCGTAGTTCAATCTTTGGATCTGCCGATTGTGAATTCGGACATCGTAGGTGTATCCAGACACCCTCTTAAGTGGAAGGGTCGTATTGGGCGTGTTTGGCACGTCGGCTAAAACGCGGTTAGGGCCACTGTTGGGGCCCAATTGAATGGTGCCGGATGAGCGCAATCCAGCCACGCCAGAAACGCCCGCAATGCAACTCGCCGTGGTCTCGATGCTAGCGTTATTGATCCGCAACAAATTCAGGGCGTAGAGGCTGGTGTCGACCTCAATTTTAGTAAGTTTTGAGTGTGCAAAACTATCGAAAGAATTGGTATCACCGCTTGCTGCAGGGCAGTTGATGGAACCGGTCCGAGCGCACGACGTCGACTTGACACCGACTGGCAAGACAAGACTAAGTGGGTGGTAGGTTTCATCAATAGGGACCGATTGTAGATCGGGCTGCGCTGTTGATCGAGTTGCGTTGGCTGGGCCGATCGCGCTTGTGCTGTACCTCCGCTCCATCGTGCCCCACGAAGAAATTCCCCTCGCGTACTCCTTGCCGACATCGACACTGGCGGTTAAAGAGGCGGAGTGTGTGTAAACATCGTCTGTCCAGTTCGCTTCGGTTGCTGAGATGGGGCCTGCGCCAACGGCGGCGGCCGTTACCACGGTTAGGGCGGTCAGCGACACTGCCCAGCCTTTCAGACTGTCCGGGAAGGTCATGAGGATGCAGCCCTCTGTCGCGGTTGGACAATCTGTTTCCGAGGCCAGAACGCCCACACCACCAATAGCGATGCCGCTACGGTGATTCCTCCCATATAAATCGGTTGACTTATAGCCGATACGGTGTAAGCAAGGCTGGGGAGATGCCACAGGACCTTCTTGACCTCGGTCACCTCGTACGGCTGCGAATCGGGTGAATCGTTGGCGTCGCCCTTCATCTCAATCGAATACACGCCGCCTCCGACCTGCGCGGTGGAGACGACCCGGTGCGTCACGGGGAGCTGAGCCTCGCCGCGAGACACTGTCGTCACATCGCCCACGCGGATGTCGGACGCTGGGATTTGTCTGACGACGGCAAGTGAGCCTGTGGGAATGGTCGGCGACATCGAACCGGTCTTGAACATGATCAAGCTGACGTTGAGGGCGAATGCGGCGATCGTCGCAATTATGCAGACGACACCGGCGCCGGCGAGAAAGGTGAGAACCCCGCTTTCCAGTGCGGCCCAAAAGACCCTTATGCTCGGAAACGAACTCCCGGAAGAGCGGGGGATGGCGGCTTGAACCTTTCGATGTCTCATCGCTTCACTGACTTTCCGGGAGCTAGAGAGTAAGGCGACGAGTCGGTCGAGCTCACTTGATCGCATCCTTATTTCGCAACAGTCGATAACCGTCAGACGGGAGTAGACACGGCATTGAATCGCCAGGCCAGTTGGCCTGTTTGGCCACCTTGGACCGCGCTGGTTGCTGAAGGATCAAGTGTGATCCTGAAGCACACGCCTTGAGGTGCTTGCGTGTTGCCTACGAGGGTGAGGAGAGTACTGTTTGCAGGCGACTTCTTCGTAAGGTTCTCGTACCCGAAATCGGGCAGAGGCGGGGTTGCGGACGGCAATTTCCCGTCTGTCCCATCATGGTTGCAGCTGGCTGGGGGAACGTTGTACAGGCTGATCCGTAGCTTGTTAAAGAACTCAAGGTTTGCGCCGCTAGCGGGCGGAGATGGCGCCTCACCGACAGTAATCTTGGCATTGTACTCGCTGGGGTTAGGGCCAATACGGAGGTTGAGGGGTGCGTACACCGACTGGCCCGGGGACATCGCGGAGGGAGCGACTTTGAAAACCAGCCCGCCGCCTGTCGAGGAGTTGTAGTCCAGCCAAGCGGACCCCGTGGAATCGACGGCGCCCTGGACGTTAAAGGTGCCAGCTTTGAAGCTGCCGCTAACCCAAACATCATCCGTCCATGCCGCAAGGGTCATAGTTGCGCCGAGTCCGAGGACAATGCCGCCAGCAAGAATCGCCTTGCGTTTGCGGTTACGATCCGAACGGACGGAGGTGGCGGGTGAGTCGGTCATCATCTATTTCCCGGAGTGTAGGGGCGGGCGGGACCGTTGAGCGGTCCCGCCCGCTGGGTAGATCACGGCCATGCGTCAGCTTCCCGATAAGCGACGTCGGCGATGATCAGGGGGTAGTTGTCTGGGTTCCGAGGAAATCCCAGGTGATGGTCGTTGCGACATCACCCGACGCGGCATTGATGGCGTTCCTGGAGTCCTGTGTATCCGCCAGAGTCACGGCAATGCACAATGGGACCTCATCAGCGGAGGCGGGGGCCACGGCCGGGGCGGTGCCGGTTAGCGTGCCGGGAGCCTTGACGGCGGTGAGGCTGCTTTGAGACGCCCAGGCAATCCCATTGCCCGTGCCGTCTGCCACGCACGTGGTGGCATCCTGCCCGATCGAGTAGCTCAGGAACGGGGAAAGGACGCCTCCATCTGTGTAGGCGGAAAGCTGCGTGAGGGTGCCTGGGAGGTCGGTCTTTTCCGTCGTTTGAATTGAGAACGGGGCGTAGACAGTTTCACCCGGGGCCATGCTGGCTGCGAAAGTGAGCACGGCAGCACCGGCTGCGGTGCCGTAAGGCCTCCAGTCCTTGGATTTCATTTCCGTGTTGAGGGGGTCGACGGCTCCCTGGAGGGCGAAGTTTCCTCCGGTGTTGAAGACGCCGTTCGCAAACACATCATCCGACCACGCGGCCAGGGTCACCGCGGTGCCGAGGCCGAGGACCACGCCGCCGGCGAGGATCGCCTTGCGCTTGCGGGCCCGGTCCTGCTTCCGCTGGGCTTCGGGAGTGAGGGGAGTGGTGGCGTCCATATGCGCCCTGCCTTTCCGAGGGGGACCACGCGATGATCCCGGGGGTGAGATGTGTCGGCCTCGTACAGGGAGCGGACTTGATCGACACCGGGCCACTGCGGTGACCCGCTGCTCACATTACGAAAAAGTTACTGATGCCGCAACCATGAATGTGGGTTTATTCTCCCAGCGCAATGCACCGATCGGTCGCTCGGTACGCACTCGTTAGGTGTCGTGAATATTAGTGTTGACTTGGATTTGGAGTGGGCTCCGACATTCGAGGAGGTCAGGGCGGTGCAAGGGGGAGCGGCTGTCAACCCGTGCACCCCCAACCTGGCTCGCTGGCATACTCGGCCCCGTGCCCCGCGCGCGCCAGAGGTGAATCTGGTCACATGCCTACCTGCAGGAGAAGCCGATGCCCGACACCCCGTCCCTGAAGCTCGGTTACAAGGCGTCGGCCGAGCAGTTCGGTCCGCGTGATCTGGTGGAGTTCGCCGTGATGGCGGAGCGGGCGGGGATGGATTCGGCGACGGTGTCGGATCATTTCCAGCCCTGGCGCCACGACGGCGGCCACGCACCGTTCTCGTTGGCGTGGATGACGGCGGTGGGCGAGCGCACCGAGCGGCTGCAGTTGGGCACCTCGGTCCTGACGCCGACGTTTCGCTACAACCCGGCCGTGCTCGCCCAGGCGTTCGCGACGATGGCGTGCCTGTACCCGGGACGGGTGTTCCTGGGTGTGGGCACGGGTGAGGCGCTCAATGAGATCGCCACCGGCCACCAGGGCCAGTGGCCGGAGTTCAAGGAGCGTTTCGCGCGCTTGCGTGAGTCGGTCCGGCTCATGCGCGAACTGTGGACCGGTGAGACCACCAACTTCGAGGGCGACTACTACTCGACCAAGGACGCGTTCCTCTATGACGTGCCCGAGGGTGGCGTGCCGGTGTACGTGGCGGCGGGTGGTCCGGTGGTGGCCAAGTACGCCGGCCGGGTGGGCGACGGGTTCATCTGCACCTCCGGCAAGGGGATGGAGCTGTACACCGACAAGCTGCTGCCCGCCGTCGAGGAGGGCGCGGGGATCAACGAGCGGGACTCGGCGCAGATCGATCGGATGATCGAGATCAAGATCTCCTACGACCCCGACCCGGAGAAGGCGTTGGAGAACTGCCGCTTCTGGGCGCCGCTGTCGTTGACTCCGGAACAGAAACACTCGGTGGATTCGCCGCGGGAGATGGAGCGCCTGGCCGACGAGCTGCCGATCGAGCAGGTGGCCAAGCGCTGGATCGTCGCCTCGGACCCCGACGAGGCCGTCGAGCAGGTCAAGAAATACGTCGATGCCGGCCTGAACCACCTGGTCTTCCACGCCCCCGGCCACGACCAGAAACGCTTCCTCGACCTGTTCACATCCGACCTCGAACCGCGACTGCGAGCCCTTGCATGAGTAACGAGAACAACCTCCCCGGCCCGGACACGGCCGATCTCTCCGGCCTCGAGGGCATCCTCGGCCACAAGGAATCGGTCCGCGTCCTGCGCTATCCGCACGAGACCGAGCCGGATGAGGAGGGTCAGACCACGGAGTGGCATTGCGACATCGTCGTCGTCGACGACGTTCCCGCGCCCGGCTTCTCCACCTACGCCACCGTGGGCGCCCGCGAGCTCCCCACCAACGTCACCACGCCCGAGGGGCGGCAGATCCGCTCCGAGTTCGTCACCGTCGGCCGCACCGGGCACCGCGCCATGGCCGACGTCCTGGACGCGTGCGCGCTCGCCGTGGCCACCGGTTCCATCCACGTGGCGCCCGGCGCGGTGATCCCCAACGCGGTGGGCCTGGTCGATCCCGGCCGCACGTGCGAGCACCTGGTCCTCACGCCGCCGTTCCTGTGGCCCGACCTGCAGGTGGTCGACGAGACCGGCGGGCCCGACGGCACCGGCCCCCTGCTCACGCGGCTGCAGGCCGTGCCGATCACCACCGCGGAGATGTCGGCCATCGGCCGCGACGGCGCCGACGCCCTGTTCGAGCGGCTCGACACCGCCGACGCCGACGTCACCAACCCGGACCGCCCGAGCGTGGTGTGAGTGGGGCTCGTGTGAGCGCGCCCGCGCCCGCGCCCCGGACGCCCGGCGGCGTGGCCCGCCTGCTCGACACGGCGGCCGGGCTGATGATCGTCGAGGCCACGCCCGACGGCATCGCCCGCCTGGTCCAGGTGGATGCGGAGCAGGTGGACGCCGACCAGCTCGACCACGACGAAGCCGCCCCGACCTGGTTCAACGTGAAACATCACGACGACGACGACGAGGGCCACGATCCCGAGCCCGGCGCAGCGGCGGAGCACCTCGCCCACCTGGCGGAACAGGTGGAGGGTTACCTGGCCGGGAGGCGCCGCGAGTTCGACGTCCCGCTGGACTGGTCCGCGGCCGGGGTCCACGACGAGTTCTCGCGTGAGGTCTACCGCGAGATCCAGCGCATCCCCTACGGCGAGACCTCCAGTTACGGGCAGGTCAGCATCGACGCGGGACGGCCCCGCAACGCCCGTCGTGTCGGCCGTCTGTGCACGCTGGTGCCGGTGCCGTTCGTCATCCCCGTCCACCGGGTGATCCGCGCCGATGGCGGAATGGGGAACTGCCCCGAGTACCGGCTGCGGTTGCTCGAGCACGAGCGTCGCAACGTCGCCGCCGAGCGCGCCGGGAAGGCCGGGCCGCTTCCGTTCCGGTAGCCGTCACCGCTGTTCCCGGTGTTGCGCTTCGGACAGTCGCCGCGAGCGGTGGGACAGCGGCCACCCCGTGGTTAGTGTGGCGGTCAGCGTCGGGGGCTGAGGTCCCGCTGGCGCCGAACGACTGCCGTCGACCACCACCCACGGGGGAAGCCATGACCGTCGGATCCGTCGCCACCGCCACGCGCACCGAGGGTGTGGCCGAGAAGTTCCAGCGGGTGCGGGGGCTGACCGACTTGCTCGCGTCCCGGCTCAGTCCCGAGGACCAGATCCCCCAGTCGATGACCGCCGCCAGCCCCGCCGCCTGGCACCGGGCGCACACGACGTGGTTCTTCGAGGAGTTCGTGCTGGGCAGGGTGCCGGGGTACACCTCACCCGAGCCGGTGTTCCGCTTCCTGTTCAATTCCTACTACGAGGCGGTCGGCCCGAGGCAGCCGCGGCCGGAGCGTGGACTCATCACGCGCCCGTCGGTCGCGGAGATCGGGGACTTCCGCGCGCGCGTCGACGAGGCCGTCGTCGCCGCCCTCGGATCCGGCCGGGTCGACGAGCGCGGCCTCGAGCTGCTCGAGCTCGGTTGTCATCACGAGCAGCAGCACCAGGAGTTGCTGCTCATGGACATCAAGCACCTCTTCTCCCACAACCCCACCGATCCGGTCTACGTCCACAGGGCCGCGGACCCGGCGGGTGCGGTGCCGGGGGAGACGGGGTGGCTCGCCGTTGACGAAGGGGTCGCGGAGATCGGCGCCCGGGTCCGCGGTGGGGGTGGCGCCGCCGACGACGGTTCCGGCCCTGCGGTCGGCTTCTCCTACGACAACGAACGCCCCCGCCACCGCGTGTGGATCCCCGGCTGTGAGGTCGCCACCCGCCAGGTCACCGTCGGCGAGTGGAAGCAGTTCATGGCCGACGGTGGCTACGCGCGGCCGGAGCTGTGGTTGTCCGACGGCTGGGCGACGGTGCAGGCGGAGGGCTGGGACGCGCCCGGGTACTGGCGCCGGGAGGACGACGGCCCGGCCGGCGGCATCACCGATCCCACGACCGCCGCCGATGGCGAGTGGACCACCTTCACCCTGAGCGGCCGACGCCCGATCGTCGACGCCGAGCCCGTCATCCACGTCTCCTTCTACGAGGCCGACGCCTACGCCCGCTGGGCCGGAGCGAGGCTGCCCACCGAGTTCGAGTGGGAGGTCGCGAGCAGCGGTTGGGAGATCCGCGACGAGCTCGACCCCGACCGGTGCCACCCGTTGCCCGCCGCGGAGCAGGCGATCGGTGGCGTGTGGGAATGGACCTCCAGCGCGTACCTGCCCTACCCGGGGTTCGTCACGGAGGAGGGCGCGGCCGGCGAGTACAACGGCAAGTTCATGTCCGACCAGCACATCCTCCGCGGCGGCAGCGCGTTCACGCCGGCCGGGCACACCCGCCGCACGTACCGGAACTTCTATCCGGCCAGGTCGAGGTGGGCGGCCGCCGGCGTGAGGCTCGCGCGGTGACCGGTGCGCGGGAGGTGGCCACGCTCCGCGGCGCGGACGGGTCGCCAGGGGCGACGGGCGGGGCCACGACGGCGACGACGACAGAGACGACGACAGCGACGACGACGACGATCACCGCCGATCCCGACACCGCCGCCCTCGAATCCGACCTGCGCGACGGCTTTTTCGGCGACCCGCCGACGGTGCCGCCCCGCTGGTTCTACGACGAGAGGGGCAGTCTCCTCTTCGACCAGATCACCCGATTGGCGGAGTACTACCCCACCCGCGCGGAGGCGGAGATCCTCCGGGCGCGGGCCGCGGACATCGTCGGCGATGCCGACACGATGGTCGAGCTCGGCGCCGGGACCTGCGAGAAGACGCGGGTCCTGCTCGACGTCTTCGCCGGCCGTGGCTCTGCCGGTGGCTCGCCCGCCGAGGCCGCGAGCCCCGCCGCCGATCCACACGCCGGCGCCGACACACACACCGCCGCCGCGGGGCCGCTGTTCGTGCCGGTCGACATCAGTACCGAGATGCTCTTCGGCTCCGCTCGCGCGCTCACGGCCGAGTACCCCGGGCTGCGGGTCGTCCCGGTCGTCGGCGACCTCACCGCCCTCGAGGGGCCACTACCGGGCGAGCCCGGAGGTCGCCTCGTGTTGTTCCTCGGCGGCACGATCGGCAACTTCACCGACGCCCAACGCACGGACTTCCTCGCGATGCTGCGCGGACTCACGGACCCGGGCGACCGCGTGGCGCTCGGCTTCGACCTGGTGAAGAGTCCCGAGCGGTTGGTCGCGGCCTACGACGACGCCGACGGCGTCACCGCGGAGTTCAACCTCAACATGCTCGACGTGATCGCCCGGACCGTCGAGTGCGCCGGTCTCGACCGCGTGGACTTCCGCCACGAGGCCGTGTGGAACGCCGGCGAGAGCAGGATCGAGATGTGGTTGCGGGCGATCCGCGACGTGCGAATCCACTTCCCGACGCTGGGGCGCTCGCGAACCCTGTCCGCAGGGGAGGGCATCCGCACCGAGATCGCGCGGAAGTTCGAGCCGGACGCACTGGTGGCCGAGCTCGCGGGGCACGGGTACGTCGGCCCGACCGTGTGGACTGACGACGCCGGGGACTTCGGTCTGGTCCTCGTCGTCGTCGACTAGGTGTGATGTCCAGGGATGCACCGCGACGCCCGCACGGTTGGTCGGCACCGCACAGACACCGAGGAGAGGGGCTCGACGTGATCACCCCAGACCGATCAGACCTCGGTGAACGCGCCCGCCGCCTCCTCGAGGATGCCCGCGCGGTCGAGGCCGCCGTCGATTCATCGGCAGCTGAGCTGTTCCGGCTGGGCGGCGAGGTCGCTCGCGCCGCGACCCGCGGCGAGGCGGCGCGGAGCGGGGCCCACGTCGCGGCCGCGCGGGACGTCGTGAACGGACTGCTCGAGGACCTGGCGGCGATCGCGTCGCTGGTAGACCGGCTCGCCTCGGAACTCGACCGGATGGGTGGTTCCGTGGACGCGCGTGGGACGGGGGCGGTCGGCACGGAGGCCAGCGCGGGGGCGCGCGGCACGCTCGATTCCGTTCGGTGCGTGATCGATGCGGCGGATGATCGGGGCCGTGAGTGCCGGTGGATGGGTGAGTTGGCGACGGACCGGGTGCGGGACTTCGCCGAGTTCGAGCTGCTGCACTCGCAGGCGTCCCAGCACCTCGACCGCAACCGGCTGGACGCGGCCGATGCCGTCATCCCTCGCCTCGTCGCCCTGGACCGCGCGCTGGTGAGCATGGAGGTCGGCACGATGCTCGACGAGCTGAAGTTCCGACTCATGACCTCTCGCGGGTAACCCTCGGCTGACCTGCACGTTCGTGCTCGCAGGCGCTCCGGTGTCGTACGTGTGTTCTATGCTTTGGGTCATGGAACAGGGAGTATGGGACGCGGAGGTGCGGCGCGCCGGGCATGACGAGCCGGCTCCGCTGACCGACGTCCTCGCGTTCCTCGAGGCGTCCGTGGAGACACTCTGCGCGGTCGACTGGTCCGAGCACGATGCCGAGGCACTCGCCAACGCGGTGGGCCGCGTGGAGGTGGTGGCCCGTCGGTTGGATTCCAGCGGATCCCGGGCCACCGCGGAGTTGGCCGCGCTGCACCGCCAGAAGGGACGCACCGCCGGAGGCGTCGCCGCGCTCCTCGCCGAGAAGTTGGGACTGGCGAAGGGCACGGTGCACGGGCGGATCGAGGCCGGCGGGCGCCAGGCCACCCCGGCCGGACGGGCGGCCGCGAGCGGGGAGATCACGGGTGAGCACGAACGGATCATCGCGAGAGCCGTCTCCGGTCTGCCCGGGACGATGGGCGGTGACGCCAAGGCCCGGTTCGCCGAGGAGCTCACGGAGTTCGCCCGCTCGGCCGCGCCCGCCGACCTGCGGACCGAGGCCGCACGCCGCGTGGCGGCCCTGTGTCCCGACCGCGGCAGGGACCGCGAGGAGCACCAGGAGCGGCAGCGATCCGCGCGGCTCGGCGCGGTCCGGTCCGACGGCACCAGCACCCTGACCATGACGCTCACGCCACGCGGTCGTGCACTGGCCGAGAGGGCGCTGTGCGACTTCGGCGGCCCCGGCGGTGCCGTGGAGTGCGAACCGGGATCCGACGAGCGCACCCCCGAGCAGCGGGCCCACGACGCCCTGGTGCACCAGTGGGCGCTCGGCTCGACCGTCGACCCCGCCCGACCCAAGGGCATCGCGACCATCGTCGTGCGGGTGACCCCCGAGCAGCTCGAGGACCCCACGGCGCTCGTGCAGACCGACGCCGGCACCCAGCTCAGCGTCCGGCAGGCCGTCTCCATGGCCGGAACGCTGCCGTGGTTCGTCTCCCTCCTGCGCGACGGCCGAGAAGAGCTGCACCGGATCGACGTGGACGCCCACCCCGAACGACGTCTGGCCTCGGCGATCCAGAGACTGGTCCTCTACGCCGCCCACGGAGGCTGCACCTTCCCCGGGTGCACCGCCCCTGCCAGACGAAGCCAGTTCCACCACGTGCGGGAATGGTCCAGAGGTGGGCCCACGACCGTCGCCAACGGGGCACTCGGCTGTCCCGTCCACCACGGCTTCGTGGGCGACGGCCCCGGTGGGTGGAAAACCGTGGTGAACCCTTGCTCGCCCGGGTCGTGCACGTGGCTGCCGCCCGGCGTCGACAGGCTCACCGATGTGTGACGACCCGCCCCGGACCGGGGTGGGGGATCGGCCCGTCGGGTGTGTACCAGGTGTGCCGCGCCGCGAGCGCTGTCACAATGCCCCCGTGCCCGATTCCCTCCCGCCCGAGTCCACAGCGTCCGATTCCCCGGCCACCGAGTCCGCTCGGACCGAGCCCTCCGCGACCGAACCCGCCGCGGCCGAGTCCTCCATGCCAGGGGCGGCGGTGTCGACCGGGGCCGAGCTGTCGGAGTCCGACGTCGCCGCGCTCTCGATCCCGTCCCAGTCGGTCGGGGAACCGCTCTCCTCGTCGGCCGTCTACGTCGTGGCCCCCGAAGGGGACACGGGCAAGTCGACCGTCGCCCTGGGGTTGCTGCGCATCCTCGCCGGGACCGTCCAGCGGGTCGGGGTGTTCCGCCCCGTCACCGTCGCACCCCGCCCCACCACTCCGGGCATCGACGAGGGCGAGCCGGAGCGCGACCGCATCGTGGAGATGCTGCTCCAGCACGCGACCGTCGACCTCGACTACGAGGATTGCATCGGCGTCACCAACATGCGCGTCCATGAGGACCGGGACGCCGCGCTGAGCGAGATCGTCGACCGGTACCACGCGGTGGCCCGCCAGTGCGACGTCGTGGTCATCGTCGGCACCGACTACACCGGGGTACCCAGCCCGACCGAGTTCGACTTCAACGCGACGGTCGCCGTGAACCTCGGCGCTCCCGTCCTGCTGGTGATCCGCGGAGCCGACCGCTCGCCGACCGAGATCGGCACCAACGCCCGGCTCACCCTCGACGAGCTGCGCGCGGAGCACGCACACCCCGTGGGGGTCGTCGCGAACCGGTGCGATCCCGACGCAATGGAGCAGATCAGGGCCGAACTCAGCACGCTCGACGTGCCCGCGTGGACCCTGCCGGCGCAGTCACTGCTCACCGCCCCCACGATGGGTGAGCTGCTCGAGGCGGTCGACGGTGAGCTCTACTCCGGTGACCCGGCGCTCCTCGACCGCGAGGCGATGGCCGTGATGGTCGGCGGCATGACCGGCGACAGAATCCTGGAACGGCTGGTCGACGGGATGGTGGTCATCGTCCCGGCCGACCGCACGGACGCGCTCCTGGCGATCCTGGCCGCCCACGCCGCCGAGGGCTTCCCCTCCCTGGCCGGGATGATCTGGAACGGCGGAGTCATGCCCAACGCCGCGATGGACAAGCTGGTCCGCGGCATGCGCTCGACCCTGCCCATCGTGTGCACGAAGCACGGCACCTACGACACCGCCCGCCTGGCCGCGGAGACCCGCGGACGCGTCTACTCGGGATCGGGGCGCAAGGTCGAGACCGCGCTCAGCCTCATGGAGAAGCACGTCGACACGGAGGAGTTGCTCGCCCCGCTCCGGGTCGATTCACCGGATGTGATGACCCCGCAGATGTTCGAGCACCAACTCCTCGAGCGTGCGCGGGCCGACAAGCGGCACATCGTGCTCCCCGAGGGCGACGACGACCGCATCCTGCACGCCGCCGGCAGGCTCCTGCGGCGGGACGTGGCGGACCTGACGATCCTCGGCGATCCCGAGGCGATCCGCCGGCGCGCCGACGAACTGGGTATCGACCTGGGCGGAGCGACCCTGATGGACCCGCGCACGAGCGAGCACGCCGACCGGTTCGCCGACGAATACGCCGAGCTGCGCAAGCACAAGGGCATGACGCTGGACGTGGCCCGCGACCGCATCCTGGACATCTCGTACTTCGCCACGATGATGGTGCACACCGGACTCGCGGACGGCATGGTCTCCGGTGCCGCCCACACCACCGCACACACCATCCGCCCCGCACTCGAGATCATCCGGACCCGTCCCGACGTGAAAACCGTGTCCAGCGTGTTCCTCATGTGCCTGGCGGACCACGTACTGGCGTTCGGGGACTGCGCGGTGGTGCCCGACCCCACCGCCCAGCAGCTCGCCGACATCGCCGTGTCCTCCGCCGAGACCGCCTCCCGCTTCGGGATCGACCCGCGCGTGGCGCTGCTCTCCTACTCGACCGGCGACTCCGGCAGCGGCGCCGACGTCGACAAGGTGCGCGAGGCCACCGCCCTGGTGAGGTCCCGGATCGAGGAGGCCACCGACGACGATCCGGTGGCCGGCCTCATCGTGGACGGCCCCCTGCAGTTCGACGCCGCCGTCGACCCCACCGTCGCGACCAAGAAGATGCCGGATTCCCCGGTCGCAGGCCGGGCCACCGTCCTCGTCTTCCCCGACCTCAACACGGGCAACAACACCTACAAGGCCGTGCAGCGGACCGCGGGCGCGGTCGCGATCGGGCCGGTCTTGCAGGGGCTGCGCAAGCCCATCAACGACCTCTCCCGAGGCGCGCTGGTGGAGGACATCGTCAACACGGTCGCGATCACGGCCGTCCAGGCGCAGGGCGCCCCCAACTCCCAGGAAAGCGACTCATGACCCGTGTTCTCGTCATCAATTCCGGATCCTCCTCGCTGAAGCTGCAGATCCTCGACACCGCCGTCGAGGGCGAGCTGGCCTGGGCGCTGGTCGAGAGGATCGGCGAGAGCGTCGGCACGCTGACCGTGCGCCGCAGTGACCTGACCGGAGCACCCGCCGAAGAACGCACGGCGGAGGCCGAGTTCCCCGACCACACCGCCGCGCTCGGCCGCGTGCTGGAGTTGGCGGAGGAACTGCACGTGCACCCCACCGACCTCGGTGTCGAGGCGATCGGGCACCGGGTGGTCCACGGCGGGCCGGCCTTCCACGAGCCGATCGAGGTCACTCCCGCGGTGGAGGCGGACATCGAGGAACTCGAGGTCCTCGCCCCGCTGCACAATCCGGCCAACCTCCGCGGGATCCGGGTGGCCCGCGAACTGCTGCCCGGGTTGCCGCACGTCGCCGTGTTCGACACCGGCTTCTTCCACACCCTTCCCGCCGCCGCCCACACCTACGCCATCGACCGCGAGACGGCCACCAAGTGGGACCTGCGGCGATACGGGTTCCACGGCACCAGTCACGAGTTCGTCTCCCGCCGCACCGCCGACATCCTGGGCCGCCCGTACGGCGAGCTCAACCAGATCGTCCTGCACCTGGGTAACGGTGCGTCGGCGTCGGCGATCGACGGCGGCCGCGCCATGGACACCTCCATGGGACTGACCCCCCTCGAGGGCCTGGTCATGGGCACCCGTCCCGGCGATCTCGACCCCGGCCTGATCATCCACCTCATCCGCGACCGCGGCATGTCGCCCGAGGACGTCTCCACCCTGCTCAATCGCAGGTCGGGCCTGGAGGGACTGGCGGGAGCGCGCGATTTCCGCGAACTCCTGACGCGGGTCGATGACGGCGACGAGGACGCCACGCTCGCCTACGACGTGGTGATCCATCGCCTGCGCCGCTACATCGGCGGCTACTGGGCGGTACTCGGCGTCGTGGACGCGATCACCTTCACCGCCGGTGTGGGGGAGAACGTCGCCCGCCTGCGGGCCGACGCGCTCGCCACCCTGCGCGGCTGGGGAGTGGAGATCGACACCGAGGCCAACGAGAACGGCACCGGTGAGCGCATCATCTCGGCGCCCGGCAGCCGCGTGACGGTCCTCGTGGTGCCCACCGACGAGGAATTGGCGATCGCCCGGGCGTGTGACGAGGTTCTGGGTTTGGGGAAGTAACTCCGTCCACATTTCCTAAGGACCTTTTTAGATATAGAGTGCAGGGGATCCCCGGCGACCGAGCCCGGGCTTGACGAAGTCGGACGATGCCGAACGCCTCACCTCTCTCCCCGGACGCCGGGCCCGCGCGCCCTCCGCGCCCGGGCCCGGCGCAGGGTCCTCGCAGGAGTCGCGGGGTCGTCCCACTCATCCTGGCGGCGGTCGTCACCCTGGTCCTGGCCGGTGCGTCTGTGGCGCGGGCGATGACGGTGGCTCCTCTCGATGCCCACGTCGATCTCGAGTTCTCACTCGACGGGTCCACCTGGACGGACGCCCCGGATCTGGTCCTGGGGTCCTGGGGATGCGACCTGGACGGTGGGTCCGCGGTCCCCGATCCGGCCGGGGCGATCGGCGGCATCCCCGAGGTCGACCCCTGCGCGATGCTCCCGGGCGAGTTCGTCGACCGCAGCTACCACGTCCGCAACGCCACCGACTCGGGCCGAACCGGTCGGTACGAGGTGGGGGTCGGGGACTTCGTGGTGTCGGACGGCGCCGAGTTCGCGGTGCGCTCGACCATCGCCGGTGCCGCGGCCGCCGACTCGGGGACCGTGATGCTGTACGGCCCGGGCACGGGGCAGGCCGGGAGCTCGCCGGCCCGCGGCTCCACGGTGGCAGTCCTCGACCTCGGGCCGGGGGAGTCGGCGAGAGTGGTGGACGAGGTGTCCGTCCCGCTTGACGTCCCCGACACGGCGCAGCGGCAGAGCGTCAGCCCGAGGATGTGGGTGTCGTTCTCCGATGTCGCTGGTGTCGACCGCGACGGCGACGGACTGCCCGACACCACCGAGGACCAGCTCGGCACCGATCCCGCGGACCCGCTCAACCCCCTGCCCGACGGAACGGCTGGAAGGGAGTACGGGCCCGAGCCGTTCCTCCCGACACCGCCGCCGGGCACCACGCTCGACGTCGACGCCGACACACTGCCGCCGGGCATGAGGGTCGTGGATGGTGTCCTGACCGGCACTCCCACCCGCCCCGGCACCTACGACATCGGTTTCACGGTCACCATGCCCGGCGGTGCCACCTACGCCTCGGTACGCCGCGTGGTGGTCCACCCCGCCTCCGGCGGAGGCTCCTCCGACCTGCCGGACTTCGTCTGGCCCGTCATTGTGGGGGGCGTCATCGGAGTGGTGATCGGGATCTTCGGCCCCGGGCTGGGCTCCCTCGCCGGTTCGCTCGGCGGGTCGTCCGACTCGCCCGGTTCATCCGGTTCCGGGGGATCGCGTGGCCCCGGTGGCCCCGGTGGCTCCGGTGGCTCCGCCGGGTCGGACTCGCTGGCGGGCACCACCGCCCCCACCGCCACCGCTCCCACCGCCCCCACCGCCACCGCCCCCACGACCGCGGCCACCACGCCTGATGCGGACCCCGCCACGGACGAGGGCGACGACACCGGTCGGGTCGCGAACGGAGCGTTGACCCCACGCGAGGGGGCGCCGTCGGACGAGTGGATCCGCGCCAATTCGGAGGTCCGTGGGTCGCTGGCGACGACCGGCGTCAGCGGTACCGAGCTCGTGCTGTGGGCGCTCACTGCGGCGGCGGCCGGCGCGACACTCGTCCTGTTCGCGAGGCGCCGCCACGGCGCGCATCACCTCGTTGAGAGCGACCCCGCTCGGGACGGCGAAGGCTGAGCCTTTCCTGCGCTTCCCCGTTCCCCGTTCCCCGTGTGCTCCCGCGGTCTCAGAACAGGGTGCGGGGGCGGATGCTGTTCGCCTGGTCGACGAGCCGGAACCGCTGCTGCCGGGTCTCGGTGGAGCGCGCGAGGGTCCGCAGTACTGTCTCGGCGCCGGACCGGAGCCCGAACTCGGTGAACGGCACGCCCCGCATGAGCGGCGACGGGGACGGTTCGTTGCCCGGCAACTGGATCCAGGACAGCGCCGTGGTCAGGACGGTCAGACGGATCTGGAACGCCCGGTGTTCGCCGGCGGACAGGTTGGTCACGCGGCGGGCGGCCTCGCGCAGGTGCGATTCCTCGGTCTCCCCGAGCGGACGGCCCTGGCACAGCAGGAGGATCGCGGTGAGGTTGGCCAGTGCCGAGTACCGCGAGTTGGGCGGGACGCGGTCGAGTTCCTCGATGGCGGCCGCGACCTCGCCGCGCCGCTGCAGCTGGCGGGCCAGCCCGAACGCCGAGCTGATCACCGAGCGGTCGACCGACCACACCGTGCGATAGAAGTGTTCGCTCGATCGGGCCCAGCGCGCCCGGTCGCTCTCCGGGCACACGTCGAGGATCAGTTCGGCCGTCGCGGCCAACGCCAATTTGGGGCCGTTCTCTCCCGGCATGGCCGAGAGCACCCGCTGGAACTGGGGGTAGGCCCGGACGGGATCCCCCTTGAGCAGGGCGATCACCCCGTCGTACCAGACCAGTCGCCACTCCGCGCTCTTCCGGTGGGCGTTCTGCTCCAGTAACGCCTCCGCCGCAGCGAGGTCGTCGCTCTCGAGGTAGGCGCGGGTGAGCGACATGATGACGCCGACGCTCTCGTGGGCCTCGGACTCGGTGTCCGAGTACAGCTCGCGGAGAGTGTCGATCCGCTGCTCGACCGACGTGTACGACGTCGCGGCGAGGATGCGGCTGGCGGGGTCGGAGGACTCCATCAGCGGCACCGGGAGCGCGTTGACGAGCTCGGACCCGGTGAGCGTCGTGTCGCGGGCGCGCCCGTCGACGAGGAAGTCCGTCGGCTCCACGGTGAACAGCGTCCCGAAGGTCGATCGCTGGGGGGAGAACACCGAGGAGAACGCCGGGTGCGGGACCCCTGTGCGCAGCGCCAGCACCTCGCGCAGCACGCCCATGAGCTGGTTGGCCATCCCGTTGGCGCTGCGGAACCGCGAGTCGGGTTCCTCGTGGGTGGAACGCAGGAGGAACCGGTACAGCGAGTCGTACCGGCTGAACACCGGCTCCTCCATGGGGGAGGGGATCCCGTCCGCGTAGCGACCGTCGACCACCGGCAGTCGCACGATGAGCGAGGCGAGGGTTCGGCCGACGGTGTACAGGTCCGAGGCGATGGTGGGCCCGGTCCGGGGGATCTCCGGGGCCTGGAATCCGGGGGTCCCGTAGATGTGCCCGTAGTCGCCGACGCCCGACACCGCGCCCATGTCGATCAGCTTGACGTGGTCCTCGGTGAGCATGATGTTCTCGGGCTTGAGGTCGTTGTAGACCAGTCCCACCGAGTGCAGGTACGAGAGCGCCTGCAGCACCTCGAGCACGTAGGCGATGGCCTTCTCCACGGGCAGCACCCGCCCCGGCGCCGCCCGTCGGACATCCCGCAGGCTGGGCCCGCCGACGTACTCCATGACGATGTACCCGCCGTGGGTCGGCGAGGTGGCCCAGTCGTCGTGGATGAAGTTGTAGATTCGCACGATCGACGGGTGGGACAGTTCGGCCAGGATCTCCCGCTCGGCGACCGCGACCTCCTGGGCCTCGGCCTGGTCGGCGTGGAGCAGTCCCTTGAGGACCACCCACCGGTCGGACACGTTGTGGTCGACCGCCAGGTAGATCCAGCCCATCCCGCCGTGGGCGAGCGCGCCGCGGACCTCGTACTGATCGGCGACGATGTCGCCGGGCCGCAGCTCGGGCCGCGGGAGCCTGCCGCCGGACGCCTCGCACTCGGCCTCGATGTCCTCGGGCTCCAACATGGCCGAGGTGGGGTCCACGGGGATGATGTACGGCAGGTCGACCAGGCCCTCCGCGGCCTGGCTCGGGCGGTCCTCCGGCTTGTCGGGGTGGCGCAGTCGGAACGGCGTCGACGTGGCGCGATCGCCGGTGGTCATCTCCCCGGTCCGGGCCGACGCGCGGGGGCCGGGCACGGACTCGGTGCGTGACTCGGGATCGTGACCGTGGCCCGCGCCCGGGGCGTGCCCCCTTCCGCCGGTGCCCGCCGCCCCCGCGTCGTCCCCGGCGTGCGGATCGGTCTCGGCCAGGAACCCGGTCATCGATATCGCGCCGGTACCGACGTGCGCGCCGGTGGCCTCGAGATCCCCGGTCGCCTCCATCGCGCCCGTGGCCTCGGTGACCCCGGTCGCTGCGGCTCCGCCCGTCACCGCGACCGCCCCGGTCCGGAGGGTGGCCTGGGTGCCGACGGTCGGCTCGCCGTCCTCGGGCGGGTCGTCCCACTTGCGGTAGCTCATCGCTGCTCCTCCGGCACGTACCTCGGCACCGGCATCCCGGGGCTCGGTCCCAGCCCGGACAACCATGTCGAGTACATGCGGTTCCACGTGCCGTCGGTGCGGATCCGCTCGAGCGTCGAGTTGACCTGTCGGACCAGCCCGTCGGTGTTGTTGCCCGGCGTGGACTTGGCGATGCCCACCCCGTACGGCTCGGCGTCGAGTTGCGGGCCCACGATCTCCAGGTACGGGTCCTGGGCGGTGATGCCCACTAGGATCGCGTCGTCGGTGGTGATCGCGTCCACCTGGTTCTGTTGGATGGCCACCAGGCAGTCCGCCCACGTGTTCACCGACAGGACCGTGATCCGCTCCAACTCCGACCACAACCGCGACGCCGAGGTCGTGCCCGCCGCGACACACACGCGCTTGCCCTCGAGGTGCTCGATCTCCGTGATGCCCGACCCGCGCACCGCCAACACCCGCTGGTAGGCCTGGTAGTAGGGCACCGAGAAGGTCACCCGCTCGCGCCGCGCGCACGTGATGGACATCGACCGGATCACCACGTCCACCTGGTCGTTCTCCAGTGCCTCGAGCCGGTTGGACGACGTCAGCGAGCGGAACTCGACCTGCCGGGGGTCGCCGAAGATGTCGGTGGCGATCTCCCGGGCCAGGTCCACATCGAAACCGGTGAGCTGCCCGCTGGCCGGGTCGCGGAAGGAGAACAGATTGGAGCCCTGGTCCAGCCCCACGATCAGCCGGCCCCGCTGCAGGATGCGGGGCACCCGCTCGGCGGGATCGGCGT
Source organism: Dietzia sp. IBK-p2-16D (assembly GCF_057773085.1). Classification (NCBI taxonomy): domain Bacteria; kingdom Bacillati; phylum Actinomycetota; class Actinomycetes; order Mycobacteriales; family Dietziaceae; genus Dietzia; species Dietzia sp. IBK-p2-16D. The sequence continues at coordinate 705,554 of NZ_JBYMTL010000002.1, forward strand.
CATCCGGCCGCAGACTGGGCAACGGGTCGCAGTTCTCGTCGTCCTCGTCGGGCAGGCCGCCCGGGATGTCCGTAGTGATCACCGCGCCGGCGGGCAGGGGCATCACCGCGTCCACCTCCGGGATCCCCGCCCCTTCCGTCTCGGGAGACTCGGCCACGGCACTCTGTTCCGGCCCGCCGGTGCCGGGGCCGCCCTCGCCGTCGTCGACCCCACACGCCGCCCCCATCGCCAGGGTCGCCACCAGGGCTCCCCCGAGCGCCACCCGGGCCCACACGCCCGCCCGCGCCGTCACAGGTACTCCCTGACCCGGGGCGCGATCCCCACGACCACGGCGAACGCGGCCAGGGTGGACAGCGCGATGATGAGGTCCGGCCCGCTGGAGGAGGTGCGGCGCGCGTTGTCGATGCGCGTGCGCAGGGTGTCGCGGGCCTCCTCGATGGCGTCCTGCATCGACTCGTCGAACTCGTCGAACGCCGCGCCCGAGTCGCCGTCGGACTGACCGGAGGAGATGGTGATCGCGCCCTGATAGTCGCCCTGCTGGTACAGGGAGTCGGCGCGGTTCTGGGCGGCCATCCACTCGTCGAGCGCCTCGATCGCGCCCGTCACCGCGCCCTGCGAGTCCAGGCTGATGCGGCCGGTGGAGTCCTCCTCCTCGTCGTCGAGGTACACGGTCAGGGTGTCCCGCACGCCGCCCAGGATGGCCGCGCGCTCGGCCGCCGACCCCTCCGGATCGGTACGCCGCACCAGGTTCAGCGTCTCCTGCGCACGCACCTTCTGGGCGTTGATCCGCTGGCGGGTCAGCTCGTTCATCGGCGCCGCGCCCTCGGACAGGCCCTTGGCGTTGTCGTTGGCCGCGAGGAACCCGGCGATCATGGTGAGCAGGAACGTCGCCACCATGAGCAGCGAGGCCAGCGCGAGGGGGGGATTGACCCGCCGCCCGGTGAGCCGCCACAACCACTGCTGCAGCAGCACCAGCACCGCGATCGCCAACCCCAGCAGGAAGAACGACCCCCACGGCGGCGAGGACCACTCCCGGTCCGACTGGCCCACCGACGTGGACTGCCGGTCGTACAGGTCGGCGGCGGCGGGCAGGATCGTGTCCTGCATCAGCGCCGACGCCGACGCCAGGTACGCCGACCCGACCGGATTGGCCACGCGGTTGTTGGTGCGCGCCGTCTCCACGAGGCCGGTGTAGGTGGCCAGCTGCGCGTTGATCTCGGCGAGCTGGTCGATGGACTCCGTGTCGCTGCGGTCGAGGCCCTGGGAGGCGGCGATGATCGACGACGACGAGGTCGCGATCGCCTGGAGGTAGCGTTCGCGCAGTTCCGCAGGCTCGATACCGCCGGTGATGAACGCCGTGTTCGCCGCGGAGTCCGCGATCGTCAGGGAGCTGTACAGCGTCTGCGAGGCGTTGGCGACGGGCTCCACCTCGGCCAGCAGCGTCTCGTGGTAGCTCTGACGCTGGGTGATGGTCGAGGACGCCACGACCCCGCCCGCCAGGACGGTGATGATCGCCAGCAGTGCGAACACCGACATCCGGCCCGGCGTGGTGAGGGCGTCCTCCCAGAAGCGGGCGGCGCGGCGGCGGACCGGCCGGCGGGGTTGGAGGGGGGAGACCGACTCACCTCCCGAGCCGGGGGCGGACGCGGGCGTGTCGGCGGAGGGGCCGCGGGTGTGCCGTCGCGAGAGGGTTGGGGCGCGCATCAGTTCGCTCACCTCCCCGGTCTCCGCCCGTCGAGCCGACGATCCGACGGGAGTGTGTCCCAGGTTAGTGAAGTGGCGGCGCGGAGTCGGGCAGACTGGTCGACGAGGACTCAAGGTTCCGCCCGATCCGGGGGTGGACGGGTCCAGGGGAGGTGGAGGACCGGTGGCGGCGAGCGAGGGTGACGGCAACGGCTGGGTGGTGTCCGACGCCGGTGATCGTCGGTGGGGTCGGTTCGGTGCCGCCGGACTCCTGCTGCGCGCCGCCGACCCGTCCGATCCCGACGTCCCCCTGGTGTTGCTGCAACACCGCGCCGTGTGGACCGCCTCCGGCGACACGTGGGCGCTGCCGGGCGGTGCGCGGGACTCCTACGAGGACGCGCCGGTGGCGGCGTTGCGCGAGACGGAGGAGGAGGCCGAGATCCGGCCCGCCGACGTGGTGGTGCGCGCCGAGGTCGTGACCTCCCGCATGCCCGGCACCGTGTGGCACCGGCCCGGACTGGACATGCGGCACGTGGCCGAGATGATGCGGCGGATGCGGCCCGACCAGCGTCACGACGAGGCGCCCGAGGGGTCCACCCGCCCCCGCACGATCCCGCCGCTGGTCCAGGAATCGCCCGACGCGGTGGAGTGGACGTACACCACCGTGATCGCGGATGCCCCGCGCGCGCTGGAGACCGTGCCCAACAACGAGAGTCTCGAATTGCGCTGGGTCCCCGAGACCCGCGTGGCCGAGCTGCCGCTCATGCCCGCGTTCGCGCACGCGTGGGCCAACGGACTGCGCTCCGAGCCGGTCGAACTGGTGGTGGACGTGGCCAACGTGCTCGGCTCCCGCCCCGACTGTTGGTGGAAGGACCGGGCCGGTGCCACCGCCCGACTGCTCGACGAACTGGGTACCGGCATGCCCCGCACGCTCGAACTGCCGGGGGCTGGGTCACCCCGGGGATTCGGCTGGGTCGCCCGCGCGCACGCCGTGATCGAGGGCGCCGCCCGCGCGGCCGAGCACGACGGCCCGTTCGTCGTGCACCGCGCCCCCGGGTCCGGCGACGACGCGATCGCCGAGCTGGCCACCGAGCTGGATGGCGGGCCCCGCCGGGTGGTGGTGGTCACGGCCGATCGGGGACTGCGGGACAGGATGCCGGAGGGGGTCCTCGTCGTCGGGCCCCGCGTCCTACTCGGGTAGCGGCGCGCACGGATGACCACCTACCAGGTCGCGGACGAGGCACGCGGGCTGCCTCGCGAACCCACGAGCGCGTGGATCGGCTTCCTCGTCGCGGGCGCGGCGGTGCTGTGGGCCGGCGTGCTGGTCTGGGCGGTCGTGGCGCTGCCCGACCGGGTGCCGACGCAGTTCGAGTTCGGCGGCCCGCCCACCAGTTGGTCGTCGAAGGCGGGCACGCTGGCCGTCATGGTGGGCACGACCGCCGTGCTGGCGCTCCCGGCGGCCCTGGTGCCGTGGGTGCTGTTCCGGTCCCCGGCGGCGATCAGCGCGCCCAACCGGCAGTGGTGGACGGCCACCCCGGCACGGTTCCGCCGGTTCGAAAGGCTGATGCGCGAGGACCTGCTGCTGCTCGCGGCCGTCGGGCTGCTCCTCATGGCCGTGGCGCAGGCCGGGATCATCGTGGCCGCGCACTCCGCGAGCGGTGGGATGCCGCCGTGGCTGCTTCCCGCCATACTCGTGCCGCTGGCCGGAATGGTCCTCGTGATAGTCCGTATGACCGGCGCCGGCGGGCGGTACGCGGAACACCCGGACCTGGATTGAGGCGCCCGACCTCGACCGCCCTGCCGGATCCGCGCGGCGTCGCGCCGCACGGGTGCACACTGGAGCGCATGACACCGTCCCCTGAGATCCTCGTCGGCCCGATGCTGCGGTACGTCGACAGCACCGACGCCACGGTGTGGGTGGAGGTGTCGGCGCCGTGCGAGGTGACGATCCGCGCGGGCGACGAGGTGGTCACCGAGCGCTCGTGGGGCGTGCACGGTCACCACTTCGCGGTGCTGCACCTGTGCCGACTGCGGGAGGGTGAGGTGACGCCGTACGAGATCTTGCTCGACGACACGCTCGCCTGGCCCGTCGACCCGGACCGGCCGAGCGTGATCCGCACGCCCCGCGCGGACGACACGGTGCGGTTGGCGTTCGGCTCGTGTCGGCGCGGTGAGAGTCAGACCCCGGTGGCGCTCCGCGAGATCGGCGCCGACGCGCTGGTGGCGCTTTCGCACCGCATGGCGCACACGCCGCACGACGAGTGGCCGGACGCGATGCTCCTGCTCGGCGACCAGGTGTACGCCGACATCCCCAGCAGGGAGATCTCCGAGCGGTTGGCCGAGCGCCGGCGCGCGGGCGGGGGACCGCAGTCGGTGCGCGATTCCGCGGGGGCCGGCGGCGACCGCGACGTCTCGGACGAGATCTGCGACTTCGAGGAGTACTCCTGGCTGTACCACGAGTCGTGGCGCGATGCGGACGTGCGCTGGCTCCTCTCGACCGTGCCGAGCTGCATGATCCTCGACGACCACGACCTGCGCGACGACTGGAACTCCTCGCACGCGTGGCGCTGTGAGATGACCGCCCAGCCGTGGTGGCGGGACCGGGTGATCGGCGCGTTCGGCAGCTACTTCGTCTACCAGCACCTGGGCAACCTCGCGCCGGACGAGCTGGAGGCGAACGAGATGTACCAGTCGCTGCGCTCGGCGGGCGCGGATGCCGAGCGGGAGACGCTGCTCGACCACTTCGCCCAGTCCGCCGACTCCGAACGCGGCGCCGTGCAGTGGAGCTTCAAGCGCGACTTCGGTCGGGTGCGCGTGGTGATGCTCGACGTGCGCGCCTCGCGGCACCTGAATCCGCAGGACCGACGGGTCATGGACGCCGGCGAGTGGGAGTGGACCCGCGACGCGTGCCTGGACCCGGATGCGGAGGTGGACCACCTGGTGATCGGGTCGTCGTTGCCCGCGTTCATGCTGCCCGCGCTGCACAACGTCGAGGGTTGGAACGAGGCCGTGGCCCGCGGCCGCTCGGGCTCCCGGCTCACCGCCCGGGTCGGGGAGCGGATCCGGCTCGCCGTGGACCTCGAACACTGGGCGGCGTTCCGGAACAGCTTCGACGACCTGGTCGGCCTGCTCACGGAGGTGGCCTCGGGTGATCACCGGCCCGCCCCCGCCTCGATCCTCCTGCTGGGCGGCGACGTGCACTGTTCCTATCTGGAGGAGGTGGACCTCACCGCCGGGCGGGTTGCGGACTCGCCCACCCGGGTCCACCAGTTGGTGATGTCGCCCTTCCGAAACCCTCTACAGAAGACGATCCGGGCGGTGAACCGGCTGTCGGTCCGCGAGCCGGTGCCCGCGCTCACGCGTCGACTGTCCCGGGCGGTGGGGGTGCGCGAGCCCGAGGTGCGGTGGCGCGTCACCGACGGCCTCTGGTTCGACAACGGCGTGATGACCCTCGTCCTGCGCGGCCGCCGCGCCTCGGTGCAGGTCGACCACGCCACCGTCGAGTGGCCCGCGCTCGGGCTGGGCAAGGTCCTCACCCTGGTGCCCGGCCTGGCGCCGGACTCATGGGGACGACGACGACGGCGAGACGGCGATTCGCTCGAGCGTAAGCCCCGACAGGTGTTGCGCAGGACGCTGAGCAAGGAGCTGACCGGGGAGGGCCTGCCGTCGCGCGGTGCCGCTGTCCGGGCGGAGGCCGCGCTCTAGGCCAGTGCGGCGCGGAGTTCGCGGGCCGCGGCCGTGGGATCGGTCGCCCCGGTGACGGCGCGGACCACCACCACGCGGGTGGCGCCCGCGGCCAGTACCTCGGCTAGGTTCGTCGCATCGATCCCCCCGATGGCGAACCACGGCTTCCCGGCCGGCCCCACGACGGTTCCCGCGGCGTGGCGCACGAGGTCCGGGCCCGGCGCGACGCGGCCCGGCTTGGTCGGGGTGGGCCACACGGGGCCGGTGCAGAAGTAGTCCAACTGCGGGTTCGCCGCCGCCCTGTCGACCTCGTCCGCGGCGTGGCAGGACAGTCCGATCACCACGTCGTCGCCGACGATCCGCCGCGCCCACTCCACCGGTAGGTCGTCCTGGCCGACGTGCAGCACGTCCGCCCCCGAGGCGACGGCGACGTCGGCGCGGTCGTTCACCGCGAGCAGTGCTCCGTGCGAGTCGCACACCTCGCGCATCACCGCCAGCGCCCGGAGTTCGTGACCGGCCTCGAGCGGTCCGAGATCGCGGTCGCCGGGGGAGTTCTTGTCCCGCAGTTGGACGATGTCGACCCCGCCCGCCAGTGCCGCGGTGACGTCCCGGCGCAGTGCGGGGAACTCTCCCGTCCACCCCTGCTCGCGCGCCCGGTCGTCGAGATGACGGCGCGCGTCGATGCAGAGATAGAGGCGGGCGTCGGCGAGGCGGGCACGGAGACGGTCGGCACGGGAGGTCATGGTCACAACCGTAGGCCAGGGCCCCACTAGGCTGGCCGTCGTGATCGACGACCCCCGACGTCCCGCCGCGCGGAGCGGTGCCCGCCGCGTTGCCGTGGTCGGTGGTTCGGTGATCGGCCTGGCGTGCGCCTGGTCGATCGCCCGGTCCGGAACCGCCACGGACGTGGTGATCCACGAGCCCGACGACTCCGGCCCCGACGGCGTTCCCGCCAAGGGGGCCGCCTGGGTGGCCGGCGGCATGCTCGCCCCCTTCAGCGAGGCGTGGCCGGGGGAGGAGGCGGTGTTCGCGCTCGGCGTGGACTCGCTGCGGCGCTGGCCGGGATTCCTCGCCGCCCTCGAGCCGCACGTCCCTCCCGGCCCGCCGGTCCGCACCGCCACCCGCACCCACATGCTGGCCGTGGACGAGGCCGACGCCCGCGACCTCGACATGGCCATGGAGTGGGCCGCCCGCCAGCCAGACCCCGCCGGCCCCGACCCCGCCGACTCCGACCCCGCCGGCCCCGACCCCGCCGACTCCGACCCCGCCGGCCCCGACCCCGCCGACTCCGACCCGGTTCCCGGGATCACCGACGCGGACCTGCGCCGCGTCACCCGCCGTGAGCTGCGCGAGGCCGAACCGTCCCTGGCCCGCGTCGCCCGGGTCGCCTACCGAATGGACTCCGAGGGGGCCGTCGACAACCGCGTCCTGTTGGCCGCCCTGACGCGGGCGTGCCGGGCCGAGGGTGTGACGTGGGTGCGGGGTGCGGTGGCCTCGGTGGACGACGTCGACGCGGACCGCGTCGTCCTGGCCGCGGGCGCGGGGTCCGCCGCTCTGGCGGGGCTGCCGGTGCGCCCGGTCAAGGGTGAGGTGCTTCGGTTGCGCGTCCGGCCCGGCTGCGAGGACCCGCCCCGCGGGGTCGTGCGGGCGTTCGTGCGCGGGCGCCCGCTCTACCTCGTCCCGCGCGACGGCGGCCTGGTCGTGGGCGCCACCCAGTACGAGCACGGCGACGACCGGCAGGTCACCGTCGGCGGGGTGCGCGACCTGCTCTCCGACGCCGAGACGGTCTTCCCCGGCATCGGAGAGTACGAACTGGCCGAGGCCATCGCCGGGCTCCGGCCCATGTCGCCGGACAACCTTCCGTTCCTCGGCGCCGACCCCGCGGACCCGCGTCTCGTCCACGCCACCGGGCACGGCCGCAACGGCATCGCGCTCACCCCGGTGACCGTGGCCGCGGTCCTGGCGACGCTGGATGGTCTGGCCGTCCCGGCGGCGGCGCGAGCGGCCGCGCCGGACCGCTTCACTCGGGGATGAGTGCCGCGGCCGGGCCGACTACGGTGGGGATACACCGCAGATGTGAAGCAGGAGGGCCCATGATCGTCACCGTGAACGGCGAGGACCGCACGCTGGCCGACGGCGCGACCGTCCGCACACTCGTCACCGTCCTGGAGCTGCCCGACGAGGGCGTCGCCATCGCCGTCGACGGCGTGGTGGTGCCCAGCTCGGGTTGGGACGCGGCGCCGCTCGGGGCGGGCGCGGAGGTCGACGTCCTCACGGCGGTCCAGGGTGGCTGAGGCCGATACGGCGGTCGCCGCGATCCTGGACTCGCCCCTGGTGATCGCGGGCGAGGAGATCTCCTCGCGGCTCATCACCGGCACCGGCGGTGCCGGGAACCAGGAGGTCCTGCGCGAGGCGCTGATCGCCTCGGGCACCGCGTTGACCACCGTGTCCATCCGCAAGGTCGACCTCCGGCTGGGCTCGGACGGACTCGGGCTACTCGGGATGTTGAAGGAGCTCGGGATCCGCCCGCTGCCCAACACCGCCGGCTGCCGGGGCGCCGCCGAGGCCGTCAAGACCGCCCGGCTCGCCCGGGAGGCGCTCGGCACCAACTGGGTCAAGCTCGAGGTGATCGCCGACGAGCGCACGCTCCTGCCCGACGGGGTGGAACTCCTCGAGGCCGCCGAGGACCTCGTCGACGACGGTTTCGTCGTCCTCCCCTACACCACCGACGACCCCGTCCTCGCCCGCCGCCTGGAGGACGTGGGCTGCGCGGCGGTCATGCCCCTGGGCGCGCCGATCGGCACCGGGCTCGGCATCTGCAACCCGCACAACCTGGAGATGATCGTCGAGCGCGCCGGCGTCCCCGTGATCTGCGACGCGGGGATCGGGACCGCCTCCGACGCCGCGCTTGCGATGGAACTCGGGTGCGACGGTGTCCTGCTCGCCACCGCCGTCACCCGGGCGGAGAACCCGCCGCTCATGGCCGCCGCGATGCGCGAGGCCGTCCGGGCCGGGCACGCCGCCCGACTCGCCGGGCGCATCCCCAGGCGGTTCTGGGCGCAGGCCTCCAGCCCGCCGGTCGACTGAGCCACTCCCGGGTCAGTCCTCGGTGCGCGGCACCCGCCGCACGCCGATCCCGCCCATGAGCGCCAGCCCGGTGACCCGCACCACCGGGGCTCCTGGCGGGGCCTGACGGACCGGGCGCGGATCGGGCTTCCAGCTCCCGGACTCCTCGCCGAAGCCACCCATCAGCCCCAGGCCCTCGATCTCCACATGCATGTCGTCGGGGACCAGGATCTCGATCCCGCCCATGACCGCGAACGCCCGGATCGTGGTCTCGTGGGACTGCAGCGAGGCGGCGCGCAGGTCGATCTCGATGCCGCCCATCATCGCGAACGCGGTGTGCACGGCGGGCAGGGTCCACGTCCCCTTGCGTTCGACCCCGCCCATGACCGCCAGCGAGGTAGCCGGCCCGCTGCCGCCGGTGACGCGGCGCTCCGGGGCCCGGTGCGGGCGGGCCTCCGGGGTCGACTCGTGGCCGCGGTGGGCGACGGGGAGGTCGTGCGTGAGCTCGATCAGGTCGGACCGGAACCTCGCGGCGTATGCCAGCGAGGTCCGCTCGTCGAACTCGGCGAGCGTGAGCCGCCCCTCCGAGAAGGACTCCTGCAGGAGCCTGGCGGTGGCGTCGCGCTCGGCGTCCGAGGCGCGTACCGAAGGCAGGTGGCGGTCCGGGTCGGGCGTGGCGTCGTCCATGGTCACGAGGGTAGTCCCGCGCGACCTGTACGCGGGCTGAGTAGGTGGACGCACCCTGTCCGCACCCCGGCAGGCAGACTGGGGCCATGATCGAGGTACGGAATCTCACCAAACGCTTCGGCGCCTCCACCGCCGTGGACGACCTCAGTTTCGACGTACGGCCCGGGGTCGTCACCGGCTTCCTCGGGCCGAACGGCGCGGGCAAGTCCACGACGATGCGGATGATCGTCGGCCTGGACACCCCCACCTCCGGGGAGGCGTTGATCAACGGGACCCCGTACCGCGAACTGGAACGCCCCGCGCACAAGGTCGGCTGCCTGCTCGACGCGTCCTGGACGCACGCCAACCGCTCTGCCGGTGCGCACCTGAAGATGGTCGCCGCGGCGGGCGGGGTGGCCCCGTCCCGCGTCGACGAGGTGCTCGGCCTGGTGGGCCTGACCGACGTCGCCGGGCGCAAGGTGGGCGGGTACTCGCTCGGGATGCGCCAGCGGCTCGGCCTGGCCACCGCCATGCTCGGTGACCCGGAGGTCCTCCTGTTCGACGAGCCCGTCAACGGGCTCGATCCCGAGGGCATTCTGTGGATCCGCCGCTTCATGCACGCGCGCGCCGCCGAGGGCCGCACGGTGCTCGTGTCCTCGCACCTGCTGTCGGAGATGGCGCAGACCGCCCAGGATCTCGTCGTGATCGGGCGCGGCAAGCTGCGCGCCCAGACCTCGGTCGAGGAGTTCCTCTCCGCCGCCAAGTCCTCGGTGATCCTGCGCACCCCGCACGTCGACGAGTTCACCGCCGCCGCGCGCGATGAGGGCATCGAGGCCACGTTCGACGCCGAGCAGGGCGTCTTCCTCATCGACAACCTCGGCGCGCCGCAGGTCGGCGACCTTGCCGCGAGCCTGGGGATCACCGTCCACGAACTGCACGAGAAGCGGGCGTCGCTGGAGGAGGCCTTCATGGCCCTCACGGACCAGGATGTCGAGTACCACGGTCAGGAGTCCACCCGATGAACCAGCTGAAGTCCGAGTGGATCAAGGTCACCACCACCAAGAGCGCGTACTGGCTGTACGCGATCGGAATCGGCCTGGCCGTGGTGCTCGCGGTGGTCATCGGCCAGTTCGAGCAGTCCGCCACCGGGGAGCCGATGGCCGGGGCGCCCGGCGGCGGCAGCGACCCGCTGTTCCCGATCCTCGGGGTCAGCGCGTTCACCGTCCTGCTGGCGTGGATCGCCGCGATCGTCGGCGTGACCGGCGAGTACCGCTATCACACGATCAAGGCCACGTTCCTGACCACGCCGTCGCGCTGGCCGGCGATCGTCGCCAAGACCGTCCTGTTCATGGCGCTGTCCGTGGTCGTCACGGCCGTCGGGGTGATCCTGGCGCTGCTCGTGGCCGGGGCGCTCTCCGGCAACGAGGGCTGGACCCCGTTCTCCGGCGATGGCCTGAAGTACCTGTGGCGCTTCCCCGTCTACGCCGCGCTGGGCACGCTCGCGGTGATGGGGTTGGCATACATCATGCGCAACGCCGCCGGCACGATCTCGTTGTTCCTGGTGTGGACGCTGGCGCTCGAGGGCATGATCTCGCTGATCCCGCGGGTCGGTGAGGATCTCGCCGCGTGGATGCCGTTCTCCAACGGAGACTTCTGGACCCAGGGCGAGACCGTGCGCGGTTACATCACGTGGGGTGAGTGGCCGGCGTTCGCGTGGTTCGCCGCCGTCTGCGTGGCCCTGTGGGTCGCCGGGGCGCTGATGACACTGCGCCGGGACGCCTGAGTCCGGCCCCGATCCGACGTCGCACCGGGGCTCGCGCGTCGGGGGACTGGTGGGTGGCGGCGCGGTCGGTGACGACGACGAGGTCGACCCGTCGCTCCACCCGTGCGACCTGCCGGGTGACTCGCCGGACCGGAGCGGCTATCGACCGGTGATCGGCAGGTAGACGCGCCCGCCACGGTCGGTGAACTCGGCGGACTTCTCGGCCATCCCCGCCTCGATCGCCTCCACCGTCTCCATCCCGTGTTCGGCGGCGTAGTCGCGGATGTCCTGGGAGATGCGCATCGAGCAGAACTTCGGACCGCACATGGAGCAGAAGTGTGCGGTCTTCGCCGGCTCCGCCGGCAGCGTCGCGTCGTGATACGCCAGGGCGGTGTCGGGATCGAGGGCCAGGGCGAACTGGTCCCGCCAGCGGAACTCGAACCGCGCGGTGCTCAGGGCGTCGTCGCGGGACTGCGCGCCCGGATGTCCCTTGGCCAGGTCCGCCGAGTGTGCGGCGATCTTGTACGTGATCACGCCGGTCTTCACGTCGTCCCGGTCGGGCAGGCCCAGGTGCTCCTTGGGGGTCACGTAACACAGCATCGCCGTGCCGGCCTCGGCGATGCGGGCCGCACCGATCGCGGAGGTGATGTGGTCGTAGCCCGGCGCGATGTCCGTGGCGAGGGGGCCCAGCGTGTAGAAGGGTGCCTCCTCGCACCACAATTCCTCGAGCCGGACGTTCTCCACGATCATGTGCATCGGCACGTGTCCCGGTCCCTCGATCATCACCTGGACGCCGTGTCGCTTGGCCACCCGCGTGAGCTCGCCCAACGTCCGGAGCTCGGCGAACTGGGCCTCGTCGTTGGCGTCGGCGATCGATCCCGGGCGAAGGCCGTCTCCGAGGGAGAACGTCACGTCGTAGCGCGCGAGGATCTCGCACAGTTCGTCGAAGTGGGTGTAGAGGAACGACTCGCGATGGTGTGCCAGGCACCACGCCGCCATGATCGAACCGCCCCGGGACACGATTCCGGTGACCCGCTTGGCGGCCAGCGGGACGTAACGCAACAACACTCCGGCGTGGACGGTCATGTAGTCCACGCCCTGCTCACACTGTTCGATCACGGTGTCGCGATACAACTCCCAGGTCAACCTGGTCGGGTCGCCGCCCACCTTCTCGAGCGCCTGGTAGATGGGCACGGTGCCCACCGGGACGGGGGAGTTCCGCAGGATCCACTCGCGTGTCTCGTGGATGTCCCGGCCGGTGGACAGGTCCATGATGGTGTCCGCGCCCCACCGGGTCGCCCACACCATCTTCTCGACCTCCTCCGCGATCGAGCTGGTGACCGCCGAGTTGCCGATGTTGGCGTTGATCTTGGTCAGGAAGCGCTTTCCGATGATCATCGGCTCGCTCTCCGGGTGACGGTGGTTGGCCGGGATGACCGCACGCCCCGCGGCGACCTCCGAACGGACCACCTCGACGTCGATCCCTTCCCTCACGGCGATGAACCGCATCTCCGGGGTGGTCAGGCCCGCGCGGGCCCAGGCCAGCTGGGTGCGGACGAGCGTGGGGTTGTCCGCCGAGGCGGAAACGGCCTCGGGGTGGGACCAGCCGCGACGGGTGGGCGGCAGGCCCGAGGCGAGGTCGTGGCAGTCCGCCGGGTCCGGGTATCCGGTGTACGGGCCTGAGGTGTCGTAGACGTCGAAGGTCGTGCCGGTGGTGAGCACGATCCGGCGCACGGGCACGCGCTGATCGTCCCCGCTGTCGCCGGGCACCTCGAGGTGGGCCTTGCTGCTGGAATGGATGGGGCCGCACGTCACGACCCCGATCGGGGTGGCGGTGGCGTCGTCGGTGGATAGAGCTGTGCCCATGGTGGTTCCTGATCTCCCTACGCCGGCATGATCCGGACAGGTTCTACGGTCGACGACCCGGCTGGTCGTCCTCTCAGCCCGCGCTTCGAAGCGGACTCCCGTGTGGACGAGTATGGAATTGTGCCGGCCGAGCGTAACCCGACGAGTAGCATCACGGGTGGGACACGCCCTGCCGAAGGAGTTCTGATGCCCGCTGGAACGTCGCTGAAGTTGGTCCACAACACCGATAGAGACCGCTTTGAACTGTGGGACAGCGAGACCTTCATGGGCCTCGTCGGTTACGAGAAGGACGGCGACGTCTACATCCTGCTCCACACGGTGATCGAGGAGCGGTACGGCCAGCAGGGCATCGCCCGTCTGCTGGTCAGCCTGGTACTCACCCGCATGCGTCTCGACGGGCTCAAGATCCGTCCGGTGTGCAGCTATGTCAGGCGTTTCCTCGTCCGCTTCCCGGAGTACCAACTCCTCGTCGCCCCGCAGTGACATGAGGTCCCGCTGACATGAGGCCCCGTTCGACAGGTGGAGAGGCGTCGGGGGAGCGGACGTAATCTGATCCCAGACGACCAGCGACCCGGAGGACTGCCATGACCTACCCGCCCCAGGGAAACAGTGCCGGCGGCGACCTCGCCGGTGGTGACGACGCCAACCGGGGTTCCTACGGCCAGAACCCGTACGACCGGAGTTCGCACGGTCAGGGTGCCTATGGTCAGGGAACGTACGGACAGGGAACGTACGGACACGGCTCGTACGGGCACAGCGACTACAGCGCCCAGACCCCCACGGGGTTCGGCGCGCAGACCCCGTCCTTCGCGGCATCGGGTGGGTACGGCGCACCGGCGGGTGCCAGCCCGGGCCCGCCGTCGAACGTCGGCTGGGCGGTCGCATCGATCCTGTGCTTCTGGCCGCTGTCGTTCGTCGCGATGACCCGCGCTCTGGAGGTCTACCCGTTGTGGGCCGCCGGCCGCCACGCCGAGGCCGAGGCGGCCAGCGCGACCGCCAAGAAGCTCGGCGTGATCTCGCTGGCGATCGTGGCGGTGCTCGTCGTGCTGTATTTCATCTTCATCTTCGCGATGGTGGGGCTGGCCTCGAGCGGCCTCTAGGCCCCGGCGGGCCCGGGCGTCAGGCCAGACCCAGCCTCGGGGCCTCGATCGCGGGGCACGCATCCATCACCACGTCCAACCCCGCGTCCTTCGCCCGCTGCGCCGCGGCCTCGTCGATCACGCCCAGCTGCAGCCACACGGCCCCGGCCCCCTTGGCGATCGCGTCGTCGACCACGCCGCCCGCGAGCTGCGAGTTCACGAACACGTCGACCACATCGACCTCGCCGGGGACGGACGCGAGATCCGGGTACCCCTGCTGACCGTGCACCGTCTCCGCCTTCGGGTGGACAGGCACGATCTCGTGTCCGAGGTCGCGGACATAGGCGGCGATCCGGTAGGCGGTGCGCCCGGTGTTGCCGGAGAGGCCGGCGACGGCCCACCGCCCCTTCTCGGAGAGCAGGCGCTTGATGACGGCCGGGTCATTGGTATGGGTCATACCCAGTGCAAGGCCCGGCGCGGCCCGGACATTCCCCGCGCTGGTCCCCGGCTGAGCTCAGTCAGTCCCCGACGGGGCCGATTAGCGGGGACATCGCTGCGTTCGCTGGCGCTCTCTCCGCTAGTCCCCGACGGGCCTGCGCGCGGGGCGCTTCCTTCGCGGGCTCAGTCAGTCCCCGACGGGGCCGATGCGCGGGGACATCGCTGCGTTCGCTGGCGCTCTCTCCGCTAGTCCCCGACGGCGTCCTTGCCGCGCCGGACGATCTTCGGGTCCGGGTCGAACACCACCTGGGGGTCCTTGTCCGGGTAGTCGAACTGGTTCAGGAAGTAGCGCATCGCGTTGATGCGGGCCCGCTTCTTGTCGTTGGACTTGATGGTGATCCACGGTGCCCACTCGGTGTCCGTACGACGGAACATCTCCTCCTTGGCGACCGTGTACTCCTCCCACTTGCCCAGGGACTGCAGGTCCATGGACGAGAGCTTCCACCGTCGGACAGGGTCGAGTTGCCGGATCGCGAACCGGGTCTTCTGCTCCTCCCGGGTGACGGAGAACCAGAACTTGGTCAGCCCGATACCCGAGTCGACCAGCATCTTCTCGAAGTTGGGCGCCTGCTCCATGAACGTCTCGTACTGCGAGTGCGTACAGAACCCCATCACCCGCTCGACTCCGGCGCGGTTGTACCAGGAGCGGTCGAACAGCACGAGCTCACCGCGGCTGGGCAGGTGGGCGATGTAGCGCTGGAAGTACCACTGGTACATCTCGGTCTCGGTGGGCTTGACCAGCGCGACGACCCGGGCCTGCCGGACGTTGATGTACTCGGTGAACCGCTTGATGGTCCCGCCCTTGCCGGCGGCGTCGCGGCCCTCGAACACGATCACCTGCCGGTGTCCCGATTCGGCCTGCCAGTTCTGGAACTTCAGCAGTTCGATCTGCAGCAGGTACTTCTCGACCTCGTACTGGTTGCGGTCCATCCTCTCGTCGTACGGGTAGTTCTCCCGCCAGGTGTCGACGGCCCGACCGTCGATGTCGATGAGGTCCGGGTCCTCCCCGTGGTCGTCGCGGACCGTGAAACCCTCGGCGCGGAGCCGGTCGATGTAGTGCCGCAGCTGGAACGTGGACATGGTTCAGTCGAGGTCCACGACGACGGGCGCGTGGTCCGAGGCTCCCTTGCCCTTGCGTTCCTCGCGGTCGATGGACGCTCCCGTCACACGTGCGGCCAGGGCGGGGGAGTGCAGCTGGAAGTCGATGCGCATGCCCTTGCGCTTGGGGAAGCTGAGCCCGGTGTAGTCCCAGTAGGTGTAGACGCCCGGTCCGGGCGTGTGCTCGCGGGTGACCTCGCGGAACCCGGCGCCGTCGAACGCGGCGAACGCCAACCGTTCGGGACCGGAGACGTGGGTCTTGCCCTCGAAGACCTCCATGTCCCACACGTCCTCGTCGAGCGGCGCGACGTTCCAGTCACCCATCAGGGCGATCTGGGCGTCGGAGTCGGCGGCCAGTTCGGCGGCGGCGTGATCGCGCAGGCGGGCCAGCCACTCCAGCTTGTAGGTGTAGTGCGGGTCGCCCAGCTCACGGCCGTTGGGGACGTAGAGGCTGTACACGCGGACGCCGTTGCAGACCGCCGAGATGGCGCGGGCCTCAGGGTCCTGCGAGACCTCGGGGTCCTTGTGGAAGCCCGGCATCCCGTCGAAGCCCAGGCGCACGTCCTCGAGCCCCACCCGGGAGGCCACGGCGACGCCGTTCCACTGGCTCAGCCCGTGATGGGCGATCTCGTAACCGGCCTCTCGGAAGGCCTCGGTGGGGAACTGCTCGTCCTTGCACTTGGTCTCCTGCATCGCCAGGACGTCGACGTCGGAGCGTTCGAGCCAGGCGAGCACGCGGTCTTGTCGGGCTCGGATCGAGTTCACATTCCAGGTGGCCAGGCGCATGGGGCCGAGTCTATTACCCGTAGGTGGTCGGTCGCCCGCGGGAAGTGCTTAGTGGACGACGACGAGGTGACGCAGCGAATGGTGCGGTTCCAGCCCGAGCTTGGCCCACAGGCCACGTCCGGCGGCGTTGTCCGCGAACACGTGCAGGTGACATTCCTGCGCCCCGAGGCCGAGCCCCCAGTCGACGAGCGAGCCGGTGACGACCTCGGCCAGGCCGCGGCGGCGGTGGGCATCCGCGGTCTCCACGCACGAGACCGCGATCCGCGCTTCGCCGTCGGGACCGGTGGTGACGGCGCCCCGGGCGATCGCGGCCAGCTCCCCGTCCTCCTCGAGTCGAGCGAACACGGCGTGGCCGCCGGGGCCGGGGGAACCGGCGTCGGGCCCGGAGCCGACGAGCCCGGCGGTGGCGAGCATCGCGGGCCGGACGCGCTCGGGGGCGAGGCCGGCGGTGGCGTGGTAGAGCTCCAGCCAGTCGTCGTCGGGACGATCGACCAGCGTGACCGGCGGCCGGGTGGCCGCGGGGAATGCCTCGTCGACCACCGTGAGCAGGTCGCGGCTGGCGACCGTGCAGAGCAGGAGCTCGCGGTCGGCGTGGATCCGTGCCGGGTCCACCGGGACGCCGCCCAGGGTCATCCGGTCGGAGGTCACGAGCCGTTCCACGTCCACCAGTCGCAGCGGCAGGCCACGGGCGGCGTACCAGTCACGCACCCCGTCGAGTTCGGAACAGCTGGCCCACGGAAGGACGGGCACGGCCGAGTTCCCGCGGTACGACCAGTCGTCGCCGGCCCGGCAGAACCAGCCGTCGACGATCTCGTACTCCCGGCCGGGCCACGCCAGGGCGCCGGCGTACTCGCGCGCCCGGATGTCGCGGGCCCGCACCGGCCGCGGCGGGACGACCTTGAGCACCGCGACGTCGGCGTCGGGGATCCGCACCTGCTCACCGGACTCCCGGGCCACGACCAGTTCCGGCTCGAGTTCGACCACGCGACCGATGACGTCGGTGTACAGGTGCGAGGTCTGGCCCGCCTCCAGATGGCGCCGCACCACCACGCGATCGCCCACCGCCACCCGGCGGCCGGCGTTCCACCGGGACCGTTCCGACAGGCCCCGGTCCTGCTCAGCCATGGTCGGTGACGACCTCGTCGTCGTAGTCGTCCTCCTCGTCGGCGAACGGGTCCGGATCCGTGGCCGGGTCCCAGCTCAGGCCGGGCACGCCCCACCCGGCGTCGCGGATGTGCCGCTTGGCGGCCTTGCGGTTCCGGCCGATGAGACCGTCGGTGTAGAGGAAACCGTCGAGATGGCCCACCTCGTGCTGCAGGCAGCGGGCGAACAGTCCGTACCCCTCCACCGACACGGGCTCGCCGTGCTCGTCGGTGCCGGTCACGCGCGCCCACCAGGCGCGGCCGCGGGGGAAGTTGACCGCGGGGACGGACAGGCAGCCCTCGAGGTCGTCCTCCGGATCCGGCATCGTCTCGGGGATCTCGGAGGTCTCGAGCACCGGGTTGACGATGCACCCGCGGCGGTTGAGCCAGCCTCCGCGCGCCTCGACCTCCTCGCGGGTGACGCCCTCGCCGTCCTCGGTGTCCAGGTCGGGGCAGTCGTAGACGAACAGGCGCTTGCGCACGCCGATCTGGTTGGCGGCCAGGCCCACCCCGTTCGCGGCGTCCATCGTGTCGTAGAGATCCTGCACCAGCCCGGCGAGTTCCTCGGGGGACTCGGTGACGGGCTCGGTGGGGGCGTGGAGCGCGGGATCGCCGAGGATGACGATGGGACGGACGGCCATGGTGGTCGATTCTAGAGCGCCGGACATGGCGATGTGTCGGAGGCGTGTGGTTCACTACGGGGGAATCACAACGGTGTATTTCACACCGGCTGTATTTCAACCCGCACAGGGATCCGTCGGGACGGCGAGGAGGCGCGCACATGGGTCGGACAGCCGCCGCAGCACGCGAGGTGCGTGTCGAGCGCGGGCAGGATGCCGGGGATCCGCGCGCCGAGCTGCACGCCGCCGATCCCGTCCTGTCCGACCGGGACCGGGCGATGCTCGAGTTCGAGCGGCAGTGGTGGAAGTTCGCCGGCTCCAAGGAGGAGGCGATCCGGCAGCAGTTCGACATGTCCGGCACCCGCTACTTCCAGATCCTCAACGACCTCATCGACCGCCCCGAGGCCCTCTCCGCGGACCCGCTCCTCGTCAAGCGGCTCCGCCGGATGCGTTCCAGCCGACAGAAGGCACGCGCGGCGCGCAACCTGGGAATGCGGCTCGACTGACCTAGACTCGGCGGCGTGAGCTCCCAGTCCGGAAACCCGCAGTACGACAGCCCGCAACCCGGCGATGCCGAGTACGGCGACCCCGAGTACGGCAACGCGCGCGGCGCCGACGATCCCCACGGTCCGGGCGACGGCCCCGGCATGGACGAGCCGACCGGCCCGCCGTACCGCGCCATCGCGATGGTCCTGCTGGCCGCGGTGGTGCTCGCGGTCGGTGTCGGGCTGGTCCAGCTCTTCGGGAGCGATGACGACTCCGCCCCCACCGCCGACGACACCACCTCCCAGGTCGAGCAGGACGGCCAGGGCGGGCAGGACGCCGACGGCGGCACCGGAGCCGACGGTGCCGACGGCGCGACCGCCCCGGGCGACGGCGGCGCCGGTCAGGACGGGCGCGTCGGGGACGGCGACGGGACAACCGGTGGGGGCGCCGACGGGCGGGACCCGCAGGCCGCCGACCCCGCGGTGCCCGGGCAGGGCCAGCCCGCCGGTCAGGTGCTCGGTGGGGCGGGACCGGACGTGACCTCCGTGCCCGTGCAGATCTTCAACAACAGCACCGTCACCGGCCTGGCCGGACGCACCGGCGAGGCGTTGCGCGAGAACGGCTACGCCGTGGGCGACGTGGCCAACATGCCGTCCAACCGCGGCGTCGTGGCCGAGTCGACCGCCTTCTACGGAACCGGCCCCGGTGAGCAGCAGGCCGCCCAGGCGATCGCGGCCCAGCTGGGCATCACCGCCAAGCCCCGGCCGGCAGATCTGGCGGGCGAGGCACCAGGGGTGATCGTGATCGTCACCCAGGATCTCGATCGCTGACCCCTGAGGATATGATGAGCCCAGGCATCCCGCCCGCGGGATGCACGCTCAGTAGCGACTTGCAGCTTCCCGAGATCGAAGGAGCCCCCATGGCCCCGCGTCAGACCGCCCGCCGCCTCCTGGTCGCGGCTCCCGCACTCGCCCTCGCGTTCGCCGTGGCCGCGTGCAGCCCGCCCAACGAGCAGCCGGCCGAGGCCGACGCGCCGTACACGCTGCCCAGCTACTCCGAGGACGCCAAGCCGACGACCTCGATCCCCGAGACGCAGGAGACCACCGCGGTCGACAGTGCCGAGGACTTCCAGGGCGGTACCACCCCGACCGGAATCCCCGGCGAGGGCGGCGACGAGGGTGGCGGTCAGGCCACCACAGACGACGGCCTCGTCGTGGTCCCGGGCGCCGAGCAGCCGGCCGGCGGTGCCCCGGCGCAGCCCGCTCCCTGAGCGGCCCGCCCCTGACCTGACGGGCCGGCACCACCCCGGAACGACGAGAAGAGCGTCCCGCACACATCCCCCGAGAGGGGCCTGTGCGGGACGCTCTTCTCGTCGAGCGGCCGGCGACGGGTCAGGTGGCGACGGGTCAGTTGGCGCCGTTGCCCTCGAAGCCGGTTCCGGTGAACTTCTCCAGCACGGGGGCCTCGTGGGTGATGGTGCCGTCCTCGACGCTCTCGCGGTAGGCGAGGTTGCCCACGCGGTTCGCGATCACCGGCGCGGTGCACACGGCGACGATGGCGGCCAGCACGAGCATGCCCAGGTCGATGTCCGGGAAGATTCGGATCCCGGCACCGGACAGGATCAGCACGAGGCCGAGGACCTGCGGTTTGGCGGCCGGGTGCATGCGACTGAGGGTGTCGCGGAAGCGGACGAGACCGATCGCGCTGGCCAGCGTCAGCAGCGCGCCGGCGAGGACGAATAGTGCGGAGATGATCTCCCGCAGGTCATCGGTCATGAGAGGGCCTCCTCGGGGGATCCGACGCTGTCATTGACGCGGAAGCGGGCCACGGACACCGAGCCGAGGAACGCGACCAGCGCGAGCGCGACGAGCGCGGCCGCCGGCGTGGTGTCCTTGGTCCAGGCGATGTAGACGCCGATGCCGCCCTGGGCCACGGCGACGAGCGTGTCGAGAGAGATGAGCCGGTCGAGGGTGTTGGGCCCGCCCACGAGTCGGATCATGGTGACGAACAGCGCGGCGGTCAGCGCGATGATCGCCAGACTCCACAGGATGAGCGAGAAGGTGTTCACCGGGGTCCCTCCTGGTCCTGGTCGGTGGCGGCTGCCGTGCCGGAGCCGGCGTCATCGGCCGCGCCGGCGGTGGTCGGGGCGCTGTCGGCGGGCGCGGAGTAGTGCTCGGGACTCGGCTTCCAGTCCTCGTCGCGTTCGAACGCACGCTGGTACAGCTTTTCGATGTGCCGGGTCTGGTGACGGAACTGTTCGACTGCCGTGTCGGTACCGGCGTCGAGGACGTGGATGTACACGTACCGGGCCACGGGATCGACGCGGACGACGATGCCGCCCGGCATGAGGTTCAGGGTGTTGACGGCCAGGGCCAGCGTGAAGTCGGACTTCAACCGCATCGGGGCGCGCAGCACCGCAGACCGCGGCGGCGCCGTGGGGCGGACCGACAACCACGCGACGGTGAACGACGACCGGACCAGGTAGTAGGCCACCACGATCACCAGCCACACCGTGGACACCGGGCGAAGCAGTCCCTCGACGGGGACGCGGGGGAGCGGGAGCACTGCCGTGACCAGGATCGACACGAGCAGGCCGGCAGCGATGGTGCCGATGTCGATGCTGCCCCACAGCAGGACCCAGGCGAAGCTCAACCACAGGATCATGAACAGGCGGGCGCCGAGCACCCGGGGCTCCAGCGTGGTCTTCCGGGCCATGTCAGCGCACCCCCGTCACGGAGTCGACGTAGCGTTCGGGCGTCGCATCGGTGGGCACCGTCTCGAGGTATTCGACGCGTTCCATCAGGCTCTCGGCCGCGCCGTCGGTGACCGCGAGCAGCGGGCCGGCGAAGACGGTCATCAGCAGGGAGACCACGATGAGGGCCCAGGTCGGCGCGAGCATGCTCCACGGCATGCGGCCGACCTCGTCGCGCTCGTCGAACTCGACGTACTCGTCGGACGGCAGCAGTGCGAGCGGCTTGGCCAGTGCGATCGCGCCCTCGGGGGCGTCGGCCCTGGGCCGCCAGAACGCCTTGGACCACACGCGGACCACGACGTACAGGGTGAGCAGGCTGGTGACCATGGCGCCGGCGACGAGCACCCACATGAGTGCGCCACCGACCTCGGCGCCCGCCTGGACGACGGCGAGTTTGCCGACGAAGCCCGAGAAGGGCGGGATGCCTCCCAGGTTGAGCGCCGGGATGAGGAACGTGACGGCGAGAACCGGGCTGACCACGCCGAGCGAACCCAGACGGCGCAGGGAGGACGATCCCGCCTGGCGCTCGATCAGGCCCACGACCAGGAAGAGCGTGGTCTGCACGACGATGTGGTGGCCGACGTAGTAGATCGCGGCGCTGAGCCCGGACTCGGTGGACAGTGCGACGCCGAAGATCATGTACCCGATGTGACTGACCAGCGTGAACGACAGAATTCGCTTGATGTCCGACTGGGCGATCGCACCGAGGATGCCGACGACCATCGTGAGCAGGCCGGCCACCAGCAGGACCCCGTCCATGCTCCCGCCGGGGAACACCAGGGTGTGGAACCGGATGATCGCGTACACGCCGACCTTGGTGAGCAGGCCCGCGAACACCGCGGTGACCGGGGCGGGCGCGGTCGGGTACGAGTCGGGCAGCCAGGTGGAGAGCGGGAACACGGCGGCCTTGATGCCGAACGCCACGAGGAACACGGCGAAGATGGTGTTCCGCAGTCCGTCCGGGACCTCCGCCATACGGGCGGCGAGCTGGGCGAGGTTGAGGGTTCCGGCGGCGGAGTAGGTCAGTGCGATGCCCAGCAGGAAGACCATGGAGGACACCATCGACACGACGGTGTAGGACACTCCCGCGCGGACACGTTCCTGACTGGCACCCAGCGTGAGCAGGACGTAGGACGCGGCCAGCAGCATCTCGAACCCGACGAACAGGTTGAACAGGTCGCCTGCGATGAACGCCGCGTTGAGGCCGGCGGCCAGCGCGAGGTAGGTGGGCAGGAAGACCGAGGTCGGCTGGTCGCCGTCGCCGTCGCGGACGCCCTGGCCGACGGCGTAGATGATGACCGTCAGCAGGATCACGGCGGACACGCACAGCATGAGCGCGCTGAGTCGGTCCGCGACCAGGGTGATTCCGACCGGGGCGTCCCAGCCTCCCACCTGGACGGTGTGCATCCCGTGCTGCTCGGTCAGCACCAGCAGGACGCCCGAGATGACCAGGACCGCGGTCAGGGTGACGATCGTGATGAGGTTCTGGATCCGCGGGCGGCGGGAGACCACCAGACACAGGGCGGCCGCCAGCAGCGGGGCGAGGACGACTGACGGGATGAGGTAGCCGAAGAGGTCGGGGGAGATCACAGGTCCTCCCCCTTTCCGGCGTCCTTGTAGCGCTTCTCGCGCAGGTCGATCCTCCGGGCCTCGGCCTCGGCCCGGGCCTGCGCCTCCGCGCGGGCTTCGGCGGCGGCTTCGGCTTCGGCCTCCTCGAGGTCCTCGTCGTCGTAGTCGACGTGGTCACCGAGCTCGGTGGGCAGACCGGTCGTGTGGTCGTCGGAGGCGTCGCGGTCGGGCGCGGACCAGGCGTCGGTGGGGGAGCGCTGGGCGATCTTGGTGTCCTCGGCGTCATCCGCGACCTCGTCCACGGTGGTGAACTGGTACGAGCGGTAGGCCAACGCCAGGATGAAGGCGCCGACCCCGGCGGTGATGACGATGGCGGTGAGGATCATCGCCTGGGACAGCGGATCCGAGTCGATGGAATTGTCTCCCCAGGTCCGGTCCCGGATGGGTGGGTTCCCGGGGGCGCCGCCGGCGGCCAGGATCAGGAGGTTGACGCCGTTGGACAGGATCATGATGCCCAGGAGGATCTTGATGATCGCCCGCTCGAGCAGCAGGTAGACGCCGGCGGCGCTGAGGATGCCGGCGAGGAGCAGCAGGGCGAAGTCGGCGGTCATGGCATTCCCTGTGGGGTGGAGCCCTGGTTCTCCGCGGCCTCGAGGCGTGCGGCGCGGCGGGCGGCCAGATCGGACCGCGGGGCGGCGCCGTCGACACCGGGGACGCGACGCAGGGCGGCGGTGGACGGTGAGTCGGTGGCGTCGACGTAGACGGCACGGAGCTCCTCGAGGTCCTCGGCGTCCAGGTCGAGTCGGGCACCGAGGCTGCGGAGGATGTCGAGGACGAGTCCGACGACGATGAGGTACACGCCCGCGTCGAAGAACAGTGCCGTGACGAACTTGACGTCCCCGAACACCGGGAGCGTCCCCTCGAAGGTGGCGCTGGACAGGGGTGGTGCGCCGAAGAACATGGAGGCGGTGGCCGTGCCGGCGGCCAGCAGGAGCCCGAACCCGAGGATCCGACCCGCGTCGATCGGCACGGCCTCGCCGAGTTCGTATCGGCCACCGGCGACGTAACGCAGCACCAGTGCCAGGCCCGCCACCAGACCGCCGGCGAAGCCGCCACCGGGGTTGTTGTGCCCGGCGAAGAAGAAGAACAGGCTCAGAATCATCATGGTCGGGAAGATGAGCCTGGTGGTGACCTCGAGGACGAGGGAGCGGGCCCGCGGATCGCGGACGGTCGCGCCGACCAACCAGCGGCCGGGGGAGGCGCCGGGCGCCTCGATGACGATCCGGGCGGCTTCGATGCCGCGCCGGCCGGAGCGGGTCTTGTCGGCGTCGGCGAGGCGCGGGCCCGAACCGTAGCGCCGATTGCGGAAGACGAGGCTGGCCACACCGGTGGCGGCCACGAGCAGCACGGTGATCTCGCCGAGGGTGTCCCAGGCGCGGATGTCGACGAGGGTGACGTTGACGGCGTTGGCACCGTTGCCGATGTCGTAGGCGATGTCCGGGAAGACCGTGGACACCGCCGGATGCTGGCGGGCGTTGATGGCGTAGGCGCCGACGATCACCACGAGCAGTCCCACCCCGATGCCGAGCCAGGCGCGCATCCGGCGGAAGCCGTCGGACAGCGGGACCTCGGCGGGCATGGTGCGCAGGACCAGGACGAACGCGACCATCAGCAGCGTCTCGACCAGCACCTGGGTGAGCGCCAGGTCGGGGGCGCCGTGGAAGGCGAAGATGATGGCGACGCCGTAGCCGGTGACGGACGTGCTGATCACCGCGGCGAGGCGGTTGCGCAGGACGGTGGCGGCGATCGCGGCGACGGTCATGGGGATCATGACGAACAGCACGACCGGGTTGCTCGCCAGCTCCATACGCAGGCCCTCGCGGGTGCCGACCATCAGTGACGCGAACGGGAACAGCACCAGGGTGACCAGGATGATGCCGAGCGTCAGGGGGAGGGAGCCGCGCTGGATGCTCGCGGTGAGGCGGAGCGACAGCAGGTCGAAGAAGCGGAGGACCGCGTCGTAGATGCGGTCGGCGTTACCGAGGGCGGGCGACTCGAACTGCATACGCTCGACGGTCCGCTGGGCGACGTAGAGCATCGTTCCCAGCACGTACACGACGGCGGTGAGCGCCAGCGGGATGCCGAAGCCGTGCCACAGTCCCAGGTGGTAGTCCTCCTCGCCGCGCCACGGGCTGCCTGCCGGGAACGCGACGTCGACGAACCGGACGAGGAGGTTCTCGACGGGGGCCGACCACAGGCCGAGCACCAGGCCGGCGACGGCGAGGGCCGCGGGCACCGAGAGGAACCACGGGCTGACGGGCTTCGAACGGGCGACCGCGGGGCTGATCCCGTCCTGGAAGGACGGCTTGGCCCGGAAGGCTCCCATGACCAGTCGGGCCGTGTAGGAGAACGTGAGCACCGAGCCCAGCACCAGGCCGGCGGTGACGACGATCGACGGCATCCCGTGGAGGCGACCCTCGACCAGCACCGTGGCGAACGCGGACTCCTTGCCGATGAACCCGAGGAAGGGAGGGAGTCCGGCCATCGAGGCGGCGGCGAGGGTGAAGAACACCGCCAGTGCGGGCCGGGTGCGGCCGAGCCCCGACAGTTCGCGGATCTCGCGGGTGCCGGTGGTCTTGTCGATGACGCCGACAGCCATGAACAGGGACGATTTGAACAGCGAGTGTGCCAGCAGCATGGTGAGCCCGGCGAGCATGGTGTCCCGCGACCCGATGCCCACCAGGACCAGCAGGAAGCCCAGCTGGGAGACCGTGCCGAAGGCCAGGACCAGCTTGAGGTCCGTCTCGCGTAGTGCGCGCCAGCCGGCCATGAGAAGGGAGCCCAGACCCAGTGCGATGAGCGGGAGCTGCCACGTGGACGAGCCGGACAGGCCGGGGCTGAAGGCCGCGACGAGGAAGACCCCGGCCTTGACCATCGCGGCGGAGTGGAGGTAGGCGCTCACCGGGGTGGGTGCGGTCATGGCCCCGGGGAGCCAGAAGTGCAGGGGCGCGATGGCGGACTTGCTCGTCGCGCCGATGATGACGAGCGCGAGTGCCCAGTGGATGAGGGCTCCGGACGGCGGGGCCGCGACGATGTCGCTGAGCAGGTACGACCCGGCCTCCTGCGCGAGGATGATCATGCCGACGAGCATCGCCAGGCCGCCGAGGGTGGTGACGAGTAGTGCCTGGGTGGCGGCGCGGCGGGACGAGGCGCGCTCCGCGTAGTGGCCGACCAAGAGGAAGCTCAGTACGGAGGTGATCTCCCAGAAGATGTAGAGCAGGATCATGTTGTCGGCCACGACCAGGCCGAACATCACGCCCGCGAAGGCGACGAGCTCTGCCGCGAACAGGTGGAGACGTGGTTCGGAGTCGTCGAAGTACCAGGTGCAGTAGAACAGGACCAGCGCGCCCACGCCGAGCGCGATGAGGGACATCAGCGCGGACAGCGCGTCCATCCGCAGGTCCAGCGTGAGATGGATCCCCGGGGCCCACTGGAGGGACTCCGTGGGCACCCGGTCGAGGTTGGCCGCGACCCACACCGCACCGGCGGCGGGGACCACCGCCAGGAGGGGAAAGGCGCGACGGCCGAGCCTCAACACCAGCGGGATCGCGATCAGGGCGGCCACGGCGTGGGCCGCGAGGATCACGATCACCGGCGGCTCCTCTCCTTGCGTCGAACGGACGACGACATGCGGACGCACCCGCCGCGAGACGGCGGGAAGCCGGTGGTCGACCGGGGCGTGGTTTCGGGTTTCACTTTACAGAACAGTGTTTCCGGCCCGCTTTCAGCGCAGGTGAAGGCGGGTGGCGGCGCTGAGGAGTGCGGCGATGGAGGCCTCGGAGGAGGTCTGGCCGAACCCGAGGGCCCACGTCTCGCGCCGCCCGCAGCCGGCCCGCAGAATGGTGCACCACGACTCGGTGTCCCCGAACGAGTGGCCCCCGTGCCGGTGGCCCTCGTACTGGTGGAACTGCTCGATCTCCGTGCGTGCGCCGACCCGCCCCAGCATGTCCGACATCGCGGTGAGGTCACCACAGGATTCGGTGGTCAGGCGGTGGGCCGTGAACTCCCCGGGTGCGTCCCCCGGCGCGCGGGTGGCCAGGATCGCCTCGTAGGCGGTGATGCCCCGGCCGAGGGGGCGGCGGGAGAGGTCCGCGAGATGGAAGTGGTCGGACGACGGGGCGTAGGTGTCGACGAGCGTGCGCCAGTCCAGCCCCGCGGCCTCGGCGGCGAACCCGCGGGGCGGTCGACGACCGAATCGCTCGGCGAAGGGACACGTGAGTGTGGCGGGTGTGGCGGGGGTGGCTGGGTGGCCGAGAGGGGGATTCGCGGTGGGGTACATGGTGTTCTCGCTTCTCGCTTCTCGTGGGTCGGTGCGGTGACCGACGAGAAGGAGTAACCACGCAACGGGGGTGCCGGTCTGTCAGGCCCCGTTACGTCCGGTTACTACGAGAATCTTCCGCATGGCTACACACTGTAGGTGGCCGCTGTGGACCACGGCAAGCCCGTGACACTCAGCTCTCGCGCCGTTCGGCGTACCGTCGCAGTTCCTCCACCTGCACCGGGTCGAGGGACGGCTTGACCGCGCGGCGGGCCCGCGCCACGTCGTCGGCGGTGACCTCGGCCGCGTCGATGTCGCGTCGCATCGCGGTCAGCGCGGACTCCCGCAGTAGCGCGGCGCAGTCCGCGGCCGAGTAACCGTCCAGGTCGGCGGCGAGCTGTGCCAGGTCGACGTCCTCGGCCAGCGGGACGTCGCGACCCGCGGCGCGGAGGATGTCGGCGCGGGCCGCGGCGTCCGGCGGGGGGACGAACACCAGCCGCTCGAGCCGCCCCGGACGCAACAGGGCGGGGTCGATGAGTTCGGGCCGGTTGGTCGCGCCCAGGATCACGACGTCGCCCAGCGGTTCCGCGCCGTCGAGTTCGGTGAGCAGGGCCGCGACCACGCGGTCGCCGACGCCCGAGTCGCCGGACTGGCCCCGTCGCGGTGCCAGGGCGTCGATCTCGTCGAGGAACACCAGCGACGGCGCCGAGTCACGTGCCTTGCGGAACAGGTCGCGCACGGCCTTCTCCGACGACCCGACCCACTTGTCCATCAGCTCGGCGCCCTTGACCATGTGGACGGTCAGACGCCCGCTCGAGGCGAGGGCCCGGACGACGAACGTCTTACCGCAGCCCGGCGGGCCGTACAGCAGCACACCCCGCGGCGGCTGCACTCCCAGCCGTTCGAAGGAGTCCCGGTGCTGCAGCGGCCAGAGCACGGTCTCGGTGAGCGCCTGACGCACCTCCTCCATGTCCCCGACGTCGTCGAGGGTGATGGACCCCAGGCTCAGTTCCTCCGTGCCGGACCTCGACAGCGGCCGGATCACACTGATCGCGCCCAGGAGGTCGTCCTGTTCGAGGCGTGCGGACGAGAGGGCGGCGGCGTCGTCTCCCGACGCCCGCCCGGCCGCGCGCAGGGCTGCTTCCCGGGTGAGTGCCCGGAGGTCGCCGGCGACGTACCCGGGCGTGCGGTCGGCGACGGCCGCGAGGTCGACCGTGGCGGTGGGGACGTCGCGGAGCATGACCTCCAGCAACGCCGCGCGGTCGGCGGCGTCCGGCAGGGGCAGGTCCAGGACGCGGTCACAGACGTCGGGCTCGCGCAGCCGCGCGTCGGCGGCCTCGGGGTGCACGCACGTCGCCACCAGCACCGACCCGGGCGTGGCGACCACCGAGCGGAGCCGGTCGAGGACCAGGGTGGACACGGGCTCGGCCTCGGCGGGGAGCAGCGCGTCGATGTCGGTGACCAGCAGGATCCCGCCGCCTTCCCGGGTTCGCTCGGCGGCTGCACGCACCGCCTCCAGTCGCGAGGCGGGGTCGAGGGCGCCGACCGACGGCCCGTCGAGCACCTCGAGTCGACGGTCCCCCGCGACGGAGCGGACCAGCGTCGCCTTGCCGACCCCGGGAGGGCCGGCGACCAGGACCCCGAGGTGCGGCGACGCGCCCAGCGTCCGCAGCAGCTCCGATCGGTCCAGCGCGAGCGAGAGCCACTGCTCCAACACCTCGGCCCGGTCGGCGACGCCCACGAGGTCCTCCCGCGCGACGGCCGTGATGGCCGAACCGCCGGCCGCACCGGTGGGTTCGGCCATCCCCGGTCCGCGGGATCCCGCGGCGGCGGGAGCGGACGGGCCGGCCGTGTTCGTCGTCGATCCCGCTCCGGTCACCACCGCGGTGGTGGGCTGGATGGAGACGATCCCGTCCGGCACGGTCGCGGTGACGGTGAGCAGTTCGGTGCTCCATGCCGCGCCCATGGTGTTGCGCAGGGTGCGGGTGGTGTCGGAGGTGGGGAAGTCGGGGCCGAGGTCGCGAGGCATGAGCGTGACCGAGTCGCCGACGCGCACCACCTTGCCCAGCAGCGCCGAGCGCAGCACCCGCTCGGCGACTCCGCGGCCGGCCGGCGGGAGGCCCTGGACCTCGATGGACTGCGCGCCCGTCACCTGTGCGGCCCGCACGGTCACCCGGGCGTCCTCACCCAGTCCGCAGTTGGCCGCCACCACCTCGTCGACCACCAGTACCCCGCTCGGTGCGCCCCTGGGTGCCGCGGCGACCACGGCGCCCGTGGTGCGGGCGCCGATGATCTCGATGGCGTCCCATTCCCGCATCCCGAGCGCGAGGATCACCTCCGGGTGCGCGCGGACGATCCCCCGTCGGGAGTCGGCAGCGGACGCGGACAGGCGCAGGGTCAGGTCGAGATCCGGGCGGGGGTTCACGGAGGTGAGCGTATCGCGGCCGTCGCCGGGCCCCCTGCGCCCCGGCGCGGCTACAGTGCGCCGCGGATGGCGTTCCAGGCGACGGGGATCTGACGCGAGTAGTAGGACCAGTTGTGCAGCCCGGTGGGCAGGTGGTCGATCTTTGCCGGGATGCGCAGTTCGCGCAGGCGACGGTCCGCCGCGCGCGTGCACTGCCCGGTGGCCTGCTCGAGCGCCATGCCGGCGACGAAGTTGGCGGCGTCGCCGTTGTAGTCCTCCCAGTCGCCCGGGTTGGCCACGCCCGTGCCGGAC
Source organism: Dietzia sp. IBK-p2-16D (assembly GCF_057773085.1). Classification (NCBI taxonomy): domain Bacteria; kingdom Bacillati; phylum Actinomycetota; class Actinomycetes; order Mycobacteriales; family Dietziaceae; genus Dietzia; species Dietzia sp. IBK-p2-16D. The sequence continues at coordinate 735,345 of NZ_JBYMTL010000002.1, forward strand.
GAGAGGTAGATCGCCTTTCCGCGCAACTGCTCCGCGTTGATCAGTGCGTCATGGGCCGCCCATTGCGCGTTGCCCGGCTCGCCCCACATGTTGGTCAGCGTCGCACCGCGGCTCTCCACGGTGTAGCGGGTGAGGATCTGGCCGAGCGCGTCGGTGGAGTAGCAGCCCGAGACGCCGAACACGGCCCGGTAGAGATCGGGGTGGCGCGTCGCGATGGTCACGGCCGCTCCGGCGCCCATCGAGATGCCGCCGATCGCGCGGCTGCGACTGGTGCTGACCTGGGGCTCGATCAGGGCGGGCAGGTCGCGGGTGATGAAGGCCTCCCACTTGCTGATGCCCAGCACCGGGTCGGGCTCGTTCCAGTCCGCCCACATCGACCCCTGGCCGCCGGTCGGGATGACGAGGTTGACGTTCTCGTCGCGGAACTGCTCTGCCGCGCCCCACTGCATGAAGCCGCTCGGGAGTTCGGAGCCGACGCCGTCGAGGAGGTACAGGAACGGCGCGTTGCGGTTGCCGTCGGGCGCGCGGTGGACCTCGACCGTGATCCCGCGCTTCATGTCGGCCGAGTCGATGAGCCAACGCTCGTAGCGGCCGTCGATGTCCTTGCGTACGACACGCGTCTTGGTGATGTTCGGGTTGGGTTGGGGTGCCGGCGGCGGGGGTCCGGCGAACATGTTGGGGGAGAATCCGAGCCGGTTGGCGATGCCCATCATCGATGACCCGGACGAGCCCGGCAGGTTGCCGAAGTAGAGGAGCTGGCTGAGGCTCTCCGGCGAGATGGTGCCGAGTGCACCGTTGGCGATCTGCTCCGGACTGATCGACCCCGGTAGCCCCTGCGCCTGCGCCGGGGCGGGGAGCAACCCCACCGTCAGTGCGGCGGCGGCAGCGGTCGCGAGGAGGGCGCGGCCTGCGCGGGTGACGCGGTGGGCGAGTGCGGGCACGGGCATGGCGGCTCCTTCTTCCGGGCAGCCGAGACCTGGTCGAACCGCCACTGGTGACAGTATCGGCCCAGGGGCATCACACTGTTACCGGTTCGCCGAGCGGGGGGCTCAGCGGTAGCGCTGCAGGAACGCCGCCTCCGCCAGTGCGATGCGCTCGATCTCCCGCGGGTCGACGCTCTCGTCGGGGGAGTGGATCGCGGCCGCGGGGTCCTCGACGCCGAACAGTGCGATGCTCGCGTCGGGATGCGCCCGCTGCAGCGCGGTGCACAGTGGGATCGATCCGCCGGAGCCGACCACCGCGACCTCATCCGCGCCGTAGGCCTGCGCCAGGCACTGCGAGAGCAGGTCGTGCACCGGGTCCGAGCCGCCGGCCGGGACCGAGCGGAACGGGTGGCCGACGGTCTCCTTCTCGACGGTCACCCGGGCGTTCCACGGGCGCCTCCGCTCGATGTGCTCGACCAGCAACTGCTGCGCGTCCTCCGGTTCCATCCCCGGCGGCACCCGCAGGTTGACCAGGGCGCGGGCTCGCGGCTGGACGGCGGCGATCGCGCCCTCGACCGGAGGGCAGTCGATGCCCAAGACGGTCACCGCGGGGCGGGACCACACCAGGTCCGCGAGCGGCGCCGCCGTCGAGACCCCGACCCCCTCGAGGACCCCGGCGTCGCCGCGGAAGGTCTCCTCGGGGTAGGCCTGCCCGTCCCACTCGCCGGAGAAGTCCAGGCCGTCGACGGTCGTGGCGCCGGAGTGGGGGTCGCGCATCGAGGACAGGATCGAGATGAGGGCGGCCAGCGCATCCGGCGCCGCGCCCCCGAACTGTCCGGAGTGGACCCCGGCCTCCATGGTGTCGACGACGACGACGACGTTCGCGATTCCCCGGAGGCTGGTCGTGAGCGTGGGGGTGCCGACCGAGACGTTCCCGGAATCGGCGATGAGGATCGCGTCCGCCGCCACCAGGTCGGGCCGATCGACCACGAGATCATCCAACCCCCCTCCGCCGGTCTCCTCGGAGCCCTCCACGACGAGTCGGATCCCCAGGCCGTCCAGCGGGTCCGGACCGGGGGCGCCGCCCTCGTCGTCGTCACCCATCGCGGCGAGGGCGCGCAGGGCGGCGAGGTGGACGACGAGGTTGCCCTTGCAGTCCGCGGCCCCCCGGCCGTACCACCGGCCGTCGCGGTCGGTCAGCTCCCAGGGGGAGGACGTCCACTCGCCGGGGTCCCCCGACGGCTGGACGTCGTAATGGCTGTACAGCAGCACCGTCGGCCGGCCGGGCGCGGCCGGGCGGTGGGCGAACACCGCGCGCGACCCGTCGGATGTCTCGATCACCTCGACGGACTCGGGTCCCAGGCCGGGGATCGGTAGGTCCGCGAGCAGCGCGCGGACCAGCTCACAGGCCTGTGCGCAGGCCTCGGGCTCGGCACCGTGCACCGACGGCAGGGCCACGAGGTCGGCCAGGTCGGAGCGGGCCCGGTCGAGCTGGGCGGCGACCGCGGCGGCGAGCGGGGCGAGGTCGGGGTGGGCTTCGGCGAACGCGGGGGAGACGGCCATGCACCCAGAGTAGTTCCCGCGTCCGACACGAATCGCAACATGAACGGAAAGTGAACGGAGCATGAAGTATGGTGGGGGACATGAGTAGCTTTGTGATCGTCGTCACCCCGGCCGAGGGGGAGTTCCGTGAGCTCGCGAGCCTCGACGAGCTGCCGGCGCACGTGCGTGCGGACCTCGAGGCGCTGCGGGACGAGGTGTCCGAGCGGTTCCCGGAGGCCGAGGCGATCGGCGAGACCGGTGCCCTGTGCTCGCGACCGGAGATCGAGGGCGTCGGGGTCGTCATCCGACCCGAGGTCATCACGCGCCCACTCGTGGTCAACGCCGTCATGCGCTTCGCCGCGCCGCGACAGCTCCGCGTCACGTCGCCCGAACTGGGACTGGTGGCCGACCCGCGGGAGCGCATCGACATCGACGTCCACCGTCGGCCCACGATGACGGGTGCGGGGATCGCGGACCACGCGGTCCGCGGACGGCCGCGCGGGACCCTGCCGTGGGTCACCCGTGAACTCCTGTCCCAGCTCATCGGCAAGTTGATGATCGACGGCGACCGGCTGGAGCTCGGGGTCGACGACGAGCGCTGGTTCCGCTATGAACGCTCCGGTCGGACCCTGCTGATCGAGGCATCGGACGGCCCGGACGTCCCCCTGCACCGGCTGGCCGTCCCGGTGGACGCTGCCGATACCGCCGCAGATGCCGGGTGGGCGTGGGCGCGGTGCGACCAGAACTGGGCGGAGCGTCTCGAGGGAGACGCCCCGGCCGGGGACGGGGACGCGCGTCCCGCGGCGGACGACCCGGGCACGGGCGACAGGGGCAGGGCGACCGCGGCCTGACGCCGACGGCCGAGCCGACGTCACACGGAGTTCTCGTAGCGCAGCGACGCCACCACGGCGTCGACCGTCTCGCTCGGCTGGACGCCGGGTTCTCCCTCGTCGGCCATCAGGACGAACACGATGGAGGCGGGTGCGCCGTCCGGCCCCCGTGTGGACACCGCGACGGTGTCGAAGCGGATGGTCGGGGGCGTGCAGGCGTTGCGTGGCGGCCGCACCTCTCCCCGCAGTGACACGTACCAGGCGGGCACCCCCGAGACGCCGATGCTGCGGGCCTCGGGGACGGGGACGTCGGCACCGGCCTCGGTGAACCGCCGGTCGATCGAGTCCGCCATGGCGCGGGACGCGGACTCGGCCTGCTCACGCGCGTCGCCGGGCAGGACCGTCGCGCTGATGCCGGCCAGCGTCCGGAAACTCAGGCCCCCGAGACGGCAGTAGCCCCGGTCGGCGATGGAGTTGGCGGTGGTGACGTACCCCGAGCCCCAGTCGGACCCGGGATCACCGCCCTCGGTGTCGCCGCCGAGGGGATCCCCGACCTCCCACCCGGGCGGAACCGAGTACACGAGCCCGGTGGGACTGCGCACGTCCTGCCAGTCGGCGGGTGGGGGACCGGCGGCCAGGGTGGGCCCGGGCTGCTCACGGGTGGGCTCGTCGGCGTCGTCGACGCCCCCCGGCCACAGGGCGCACCCGGAGAGCGACGCGACGAGGGAACCGGCGACGAGGGCCGTGGCGGCCCGGGTCATCCCGGGTCAGCCCCGCTCGGCGAGGGCCTTGATGCGCTGCAGGGAGGAGGACACGCCCCGGTCCATCTCGCTGGTGAACGACCGCTGGCCACCGAAGAGCTTGTCGGTGAGGAACCGGGAGATGAAGGTGAGTCCGTCCGGGACCTCGCGGCGCTCGGTGAGGAGGGTGCCGCCGGACGGGGTGGGCTCGAGTTCGAACACCCACACCGTGGTGTTCTCCGTGATGCGGTTCGCGAAACGTCGACCGGGCTCGAACTCCACCACGCGACTGGTCGTGGGCCAGACGATCGGTCCCCGCCTGTTGAGGTTCAGTGCCCACGTCCCCTTGGTGGTGCGGCCGCCGAGGGCGAGGATCTTCCAGGCCTGGCTGCTCCACTGGGTGGCGTTGCGGACCTCGGAGATGACCTCCCAGACCCGGGCCGGTGGGGCGTCGATCTCGATGGAACTCTCGATGGCGCCTTCGGTGGCGGCTTCGGTGGGCATTGACGGGCCTTTCCGACGGATGGCTGGGACGGCGTCTCGATGGTAGGGCAGGGCAGGGGCGGATGAGGGGCGTTCGCCGAGCGCGAACTTCCGATCCGGGCCTTTGCACTCGTCGGGGGCGAGTGCTAGAAAAGCGATTGGCACTCGGCTACCCTGAGTGCCAGCAAGATCTGAGAACTGAGGTCGCAAGGTGAGGCGCGGATCCGACACGGTCCGCACCGTCCGTCGCGGGCACCGACGCTGACCACGTGCGTGTCACCCCATACCCGGAGGATGATTCACCCCATGGCAAAGATGATCGCGTTCGACGAAGAGGCCCGGCGCGGCCTGGAGAGCGGTCTCAACCAGCTCGCCGACGCCGTCAAGGTCACCCTCGGCCCCAAGGGCCGCAACGTCGTGCTGGAGAAGAAGTGGGGCGCCCCCACGATCACCAACGACGGCGTCTCCATCGCCAAGGAGATCGAGCTCGAGGAGCCGTACGAGAAGATCGGCGCCGAGCTGGTCAAGGAGGTCGCCAAGAAGACCGACGACGTCGCCGGCGACGGAACCACCACCGCCACCGTTCTCGCCCAGGCGCTCGTTCGCGAGGGCCTGCGCAACGTCGCCGCGGGTGCCAACCCGATGGGCATCAAGCGCGGCATCGAGAAGGCCGTCGAGGCCGTCACCAAGCACCTGATCGACTCCGCCACGGAGATCGAGACCAAGGAGCAGATCGCTGCGACCGCGGGCATCTCCGCCGGCGACCCGGCCATCGGCGAGCTCATCGCCCAGGCCATGGACAAGGTCGGCAAGGAGGGCGTGATCACGGTCGAGGAGTCCCAGACGTTCGGTCTGGACCTCGAGCTCACCGAGGGCATGCGCTTCGACAAGGGCTACATCTCGCAGTACTTCATGACGGATCCGGAGCGCCAGGAGGCGGTCATGGAGGATCCGTACGTCCTGCTGGTCTCGGGCAAGGTCTCCACCGTCAAGGACCTGCTCCCGCTGCTGGAGAAGGTCATCGGCGAGAACAAGTCGCTGCTGATCATCGCCGAGGACGTCGAGGGCGAGGCCCTGTCGACCCTGGTCGTCAACAAGATCCGCGGCACCTTCAAGTCCGTCGCCGTCAAGGCCCCGGGCTTCGGTGACCGCCGCAAGGCCATGCTGCAGGACATCGCCATCCTCACCGGTGGCCAGGTCATCTCCGAGGAGGTCGGCCTCTCCCTCGAGACCGCCGACATCTCCATGCTCGGTAAGGCCCGCAAGGTCGTCGTGACCAAGGACGAGACCACCATCGTCGAGGGCGCCGGGGACCAGGGTCAGATCGAGGGCCGGGTCAACCAGATCCGCGCCGAGATCGAGAACTCCGACTCCGACTACGACCGCGAGAAGCTCCAGGAGCGCCTCGCCAAGCTCGCCGGCGGCGTCGCCGTCATCAAGGCCGGCGCTGCCACCGAGGTGGAGCTCAAGGAGCGCAAGCACCGCATCGAGGACGCCGTGCGCAACGCCAAGGCGGCCGTCGAGGAGGGCATCGTCGCCGGCGGCGGCGTCGCCCTGGTGAAGTCCGAGGTCGCCATCGAGGGCCTGTCCCTCGATGGCGAGGAGGCCACCGGCGCGAACATCGTCAAGTTCGCGCTCAGCGCCCCGCTCAAGCAGATCGCCTTCAACGCCGGGCTCGAGCCGGGCGTCGTGGCCGAGAAGGTCCGCAACCTGCCGGGTGCCCAGGGCCTGAACGCCGCCACGGGCGAGTACCAGGACCTCCTCGAGGCCGGTATCAACGACCCGGTCAAGGTGACCCGTTCGGCGCTGCAGAACGCCGCGTCGATCGCCGCGCTGTTCCTCACCACCGAGGCCGTCGTGGCCGACAAGCCCGAGCCCGCCGCGCCCGCCATGCCGGGTGGCGACGAGATGGGCGGCATGGGCTTCTGATGTAGCCCACCCCAGCACGCGGCCGTGGCCCGCACCGGAGATCCGGTGCGGGCCACGGCTTTTGTCGGGCTCTCCCGGGGCGTCGGGTCACGTAACACGATCGTCACGTGGGCCTCCCCGCGTAAAACGTCTGTGACCTGCGGTTAATGAACGGTTTCGTCTCTGGTGGCTGCTGAACGGCCGCCCTAATGTCTGTGTCAGGCGCCTCGGAGGGCGCCGGAACACACTGAGAACGGAGACCCCCATGCCCAACTTCGGTCAACTGTCCGACCTCTTCGGCGGAATCACCGACATCCTCGGCGCCGTCGTCTTCTTCACCGGGTCCCTGGGTGGCGAGGGTGGGGTCAACGACTTCATCGGCGCGATCACGAGCATCAGCGCCGACTAGCGGTCAGTACTCACCCATATCTCACCACCACCTACCTAGGAGCAGACGATGACTTTCCCCGAATTCGGATCCCTTGCCGGCGTCAGTGGCGCACTGGGCTTCCTCAATGACTTCCTCGGCGCGTTCGGAGACGTGTTCTCCGGACTCGCGTACTTCACCGGGGGCGACTTCCAGGAAGCGCTGGCGGGAGGGTTCCTCCAGTGAGATAGACCCTGTCGGGGGAGGCGACTGTCCCCGACGGCCCGCACCGGTCCCCCGGTGCGGGCCATGGTCCATTTCGGGGGCTCGGCGCGCGCAGTATGTGACCCGCGGTAACAATTGTGTTGCGGACCTTGTGGTGAGATGGAGCACTTCTTACTCTTGCAGGTAGGCGCTCTACCGGGCGCATGAAGCAACTGGGAACGGAGACCTCATGCCCAACTTCGGTCAGCTGTCCGACCTCTTCGGGGCGATCACCGACATCCTCGGCGCCGTCGTCGTGTTCACGGGATCTGCGGGCGGCGGTGACACGGGAGTCAACGCCTTCGTCGAGGCCATCTCCAGCATCAGCGCTGCGTAGCGGTCGACAACCATCCACCCCGAACATTCGCAGACACCAGGAGTAGACGATGACCTTTCCCGAGTTCGGATCCCTGACCGGCGTCAGCAGCGCGCTGGAGATCCTCAACGGCTTCCTCGACGCGTTCGAAGACCTGTTCTCTGGCCTTGCGTACTTCACCGGAGGCGACTTCCAGGAGGCGCTGACGGGCGGCTTCATGTAGTGCCATGACCCCCGCCGGGGACGCGACTGCCCTGGCGGAGAGGAACGGCCCGCGCGATTCTCCCTCGCGCGGGCCGTTTCGTGTCTACGGTGCTTGGGTGACCGGCGATCGCCGGGGGGCGGGGTCCGCTGGGGGCGGGTGCCCCTGAGCGCACTCCCCCGGGTGAACTGCGGGTGTCGACGGTGAACGGTTGACCAGCGCCGACGGGCCTCCGGGTCAGCGTCAGACGAACATCGTTTGAATGCCTTCAATTAATGAGACTTCTTAAGGGTTCGTAGTTTATGGTGACTCAGGGCACACGCCCGGCACCGAGCTCACTGCCGGTGTGCGAGGGGTGAGCTGAGACGCACGTCATAATTGACTTGGGTGCGACTTAGGCTAACCTTACCCAGGGCCCCGTGAGGCGGGGCGACACCACACTAAAGGGAGAAACACATGCCTGACTTCAAGGCGATCAGCGACGTTCTCACCAACGTCAAGAATCTCATCGACGGCCTTACGGGCATGACCGGCTCTCTCGCCGGCAACGGCCTGGACACTGTACTGGGCAGCCTGGGCCAGGCGGTGCCCGGAATCGAGGAGTGACCTTTGGTCTCCTCCCGGAATTGCATTCCGGACCTGTGCCGCGACCGCGGGCCTGACAGCGGCGACCTCAGCAGTTTCTAGAGTGACGGACCTCCGCACTCGCCATCTACCTCAGGGAGAAAATCATGGGCAGCGAAGCATTCGGCGCAGACGGCAGCTTGGGCGGCATCCTTGGCAAGGAAGGGACCCTCGGCGTCCTCTCGGACATGCTCGGCTGGGTCAACAACCTCGTCAAGGGCATCGGCTACTTCGCCGGTGGCGATCTCCAGACCGCCATCGCGAACGGCTTCATGAAGGTCTGAGTCGCGAACTGGCTCGATGAGGGGCTCCGGGCTGCGGCCCGGGGCCCTTTGTCATGGCCGCGGCGCGGTCCCCGTTCTCGGCGGTCGAGCCGTCGGGCTTATGAATTTTCTCATATCGGTAACGGGAACCGAAGTGCCGTCGATATTGTTGACGTGAGCCGCAGCGGCCGGCTCCGCGGTTCCCACCGGCTCGCCCGGATGTGGAATCCTCGGGGCAGTCCCCTGCGGATGCAATTCGCAAGTATGGGACACACCGGTGGTACAGGTGTGTTCAATGGGACTTGTGTGACTACTGGGAATCGGGTTAGCGTTCTCCGTGAGAGCGTGCCCGGGTCCGTCTGTGAACAACGAGAATGTAAGGCGTCGAAATATGCGTTCAGTGAAGCGGTTCGGCACGAAGGTCGCGGCAGCGGCCCTCGCTGCGGCCATGGTCCCCGTCGTCGCCACGGGCACGGCCCAGGCCCAGGGCGGGAGCATCCAGTACACCAAGGCCACGGCCCAGAACAAGGTCGTCGAGACCAGGCTGCCGGACGGCCGCATGATCGTCTCGGTGTGGTCGGACAAGATGGCGATCGAGGTCCCCAACATCGTCCAGCCCCCGCGGGACGGTAACGCCGGAGCGCCGGTGCTGTACCTGATCAACGGCGCCGGTGGCGGCGAGGACTCGGCCACCTGGCAGGCGCAGTCCGACGTCAAGAAGTTCATGTCGGACAAGGACGCCTGGACCGTCACCCCGATCGGCGGCGCCTTCTCGTACTACACCGACTGGCAGAAGCACGACCCCAACGTGCAGACCCGTTACGCTCGCGAGACCACTCGCCCGATGGCGTTCGAGACCTACCTCGCCGAGGAGCTCCCGAACCTCTTCGAGAACAGGTACGGCGGCAACTACCAGGGCCGTAAGCGTGGACTCGCCGCGATCTCCATGACCGCCACCTCGGTCCTGACGATCGCCCAGAAGCACCCGGGCAAGTTCCAGGCCATCGGCTCCTACTCCGGCTGTGCCGAGACGTCCACGCCGATCGGGTACCAGTTCATCAACATCGTCACCGGCATGCGTGGCGGCGCGAACCTCGACAACATGTGGGGTCCCTTCCCCGGTGCGGGCTGGACCGACAACGACCCGGTGTGGGGCGCGTGGCGCTTCAAGGACCAGATCGCGAAGAACCAGCTGCCCGCCATGTTCATCTCCACCGGCAACGGACTGCCCGGGCCGCACGAGTCGCTCGAGAACTGGCGCCTGCGCAACAGCATCCCGGCGCTGGCCAACCAGGCGATCGTCGGCGGCATCATCGAGGCGGCCACCCAGTACTGCACGGCCAACCTCGCCCGCCGCTTCGGCGAGCTCGGAATCCCGGCCCACTTCGACTTCGCGCCCAACGGCACGCACTCGTGGGGTTACTGGGAGGACGACCTCAAGCAGTCGTGGCCGATGATGGCCCAGGCGATGGGCGCGCGCTACGGCGCGATCTGATCGACTGACCCAGGTGCCCGCGCGGCAGGTCCGCGCACCCGGCGCCCCGGACGTCCGCGAACCCCGTCCCACCGACGACTGGTGGGGCGGGGTTCGTCGTCTCCGGGGTTGCCGTGCCGAACGGAGTGCAGTCCGGCATCCTGTACACATGACCAAGATCGAGTACCCGCAGCGGGTCGAGTTGCAGCACTCGGACGGCAGCACCAGCCCGCTGCTGATCGTGGAAGCCGATCAGCAGGATGGGAGACGGCCGGCGATCCTGCTGCTGCCGGGCATCGCCGTCGGCGCCCGCTACTACCTCCCCGTCGCCCGCGCGCTGGCGGCCGAGGGCGTGGACGTCGCGATCACCGAGCTGCGCGGCCAGGGGGAGAGCACCTACCGCATCGGACGGCGCAGCGGACCCGCCGGATATCACGAGAGTGCCGGGGAGGACGTGCCGCTCGCGCTGGACGCGATGGAGCAGCGTCTGGGCTGCCGGTCCGTCGTACTGCTCGGTCACAGCATGGGCGCGCAGATCGGCGTCTATCACCTGGCCCGGCACGACCCGCGGGTGATCGGCCTGATCGCGGTCGCAGCGCAGTCCCCGTTCCACCGGGGGTTCCCCGGGTCGCTGGGGACGAAGCTGCGTGCCGCCTCGATCATCCTGCCGACGCTGGGCCGGCTGTCCGGGCACGTGCCGGGCCAGTTCTTCGGCGCCGAGGGCAGGATCCCGGCGAGCCGCGTCCGCGACTGGTCGCGGCTCGCCGGAAGCGGCGACATGCAGCCGGCCCGCGCCGACATCGACTACCGCGCGGGTCTGGCCCGCGTCACCGTCCCCGCGCTGGCCGTGGTCATCGCCGACGACCAGCTCGCTCCCGCCGGCGCCGCACGGAACCTCCTGGCCATGCTCCCGTCGGCGCCCACCACGCTGGAGCTGGAGCCGGAGGCGCTGGGCCACAACGCGTGGGCGCGCCGTCCCGCGGAGGTGGTCGCCCGGGTGCTGGCGTGGATCGACAGGGAACTGGGCGCCGTCACCCCAGGTCGGGGCGACGACGAGGAAGCCGACGCCTGAAGAACTCGTACGTGAGGACCGCCTTCCGCGCCTCCTGCGAGTTGTCCGCGGCGCCGGCGTGCCCGCCCTCGATGTTCTCGTAGTACCGGACGTCGTGGCCCGCGGCCTCGAGCGCGGCCGTCATCTTGCGGGCGTGGCCCGGGTGGACGCGGTCGTCCCGGGTCGAGGTGGTCATGAGCACCGGAGGGTAGCGGACCTCGGAGGCGGGCCGGATCTGCTGGTACGGCGAGTACGCTCCCAGGAAGTCGTCCCAGTCGGCGGAGTCCGGGTCCCCGTACTCGGCCATCCACGACGCGCCGGCGAGCAGTAGGTGGTAGCGCTTCATGTCCAGCAGGGGCACGGCGATCGCGATGGCCCCGAAGAGCTCCGGATAGCGGGTGAGCATGACCCCCATGAGCAGGCCGCCGTTGGACCCGCCGGTCGCTCCGAGCTGGTCGCGGGTCGTCACGCCCGTCTCGACGAGGGCGCGGGCCACGGACGCGAAGTCCTCGAACGCCCGGGGTCGGTTCTCCCGCACGGCTGCCCGGTGCCACGACGGCCCGTACTCGCCGCCCCCGCGGATCCCGGCCACGACGTACACCCCGCCCTCCTCGAGCCAGAGCGCGCCGCGCAGGGCGGCGTAGGCGGGCCGCATGGACACCTCGAACCCGCCGTAGCCGTAGAGGATCGTCGGCCGTGGTCCGTCGGGGCCCGGCCCGCGCATGACGGTGTACGGCACCTCGGTGCCGTCGTCGCTCACGGCGGTGTGGCGGGTCACCTCGATCCCGGAGGTGTCGAAGCGGTGCGGGGTCGAGCCGAGGGTGGTGGTGCTGCCGTCCGCGCGGAGCAGGACCAGCGACGGGGGGACGACCGGCCCGGAGACCGCGAGCACCGCGTCATCCGGGTGGGGCCGCCCGCTCCCGGAACCCGGGGCCGCGAGATCGCCCGCCGCGGAGGCCGGGTCGTCGATCCCGGACAGTCGGTCGCAGGACAGGACGTCGACCGAGACGTGGTCCGGCAGGCCGTCCACGGGCAACGGGGTCCACTCGCCCTCGGCGTCGTGCGGGATCGCGTACGCGTCGATCCGTGACTCGGTGTCGTCGAGAACGGTGAGCAGGATCCGGCCCCTGCCCCACGTGATGTCCTCGACGGTCGTCGACGGGGTGGGGGAGAACAACACGACCGGCTCGGGCAGCCGTTCCGGGTCGGCGTCGACGGCGGCCCACCGCACGACGAGCACCGACCCGCCGGGATGGGAGTCGCCGGCGATCTCGAGGTCGGTGCGGGGGCGGAGCAGCAGCCAGTCGCCGCACGAGGTGACGTCGCAGTCCTCGGGCACGGGGACCACACGGGGTGGGGTGGAGCGGGGATCGGCGCCCGGGGTCCAGAAGACCTCCTGTGAGGTGTGGAAGTCCGGGGCCCGGCTCGCGAGGAACCTGCCGGTGACCGGATCGTGCGAGGCCCCCACGGCGACGTCGTCGGTGCGGCCCTCGAAGATCACGGGCGCCTGGGCGGGATCGGTCCCGCGCCGCCACAGTCGGACCACGCGCGCATAACCCGAGTCGGTGGCGTCGGAGCCGGCCGGGTCCAGTGGCGCGGTGAGCAGCACGGCGTCGCGGTCCACCCAGGACACCGAGCACTTCGCCTCGGGCAGGTGGAACCCGCCCTCGGACGCGGGGACGAACCGGCGCTCGGTGAGGTCGTACTCGCGGACCTCCACGGCGTCCGCGCCACCCCGGGACAGCCGCAGGAGCGCCCGGTCGTCGGCGGGGCGTCGCACGACGGTGCCGGAGTACACCCAGCTGACGCCCTCCTCGTCGGCGAGGGCCCCCACGTCGACGAGCGTCTCCCACGCCGGGTGGTCGACCCCCGGCGCGCCGTCGGTCAGTACGGTCCACGGCACCCGGCGCCACAGCCCGCGGGGGTGGTCCCCGTCCTTCCACAACGTGTACGCGTAGCGGCCGCGCAGGACGGGCCACGCGATCCGGTCGGTGGCGTCGAGGATCTCCAGTGCCCGGGAGTGCGCGGCCTCGGCGTGCTCGCCGCCCGCGAGGTCGGCGACCGTCTGTTCGCTGCGCTCGCGCACCCACCCGAGAGCGTCGGGGGAGTCGACGGCCTCGAGGTGGAGATGGGGGTCGGGGATCACGGTGTCGGTCATGCCTCGATGATGCACGTGACCAAGCGAACAGACCGAAACGCACGGTAGATGTTCACAGGCCCTTGTTACGCGTTCGTGAGGTCAGTAGCATCTGCGGTAGCCACGGGTCGACTGACCCGGCCATTCTCGACAGCGTCGGGGATGCACACGATAAACGGAGATACACATATGGGTTCCATCACCGACCTCATCAGCAGCGGCTCCGGCGAGTCCGGCTCCTCGACCGGCACCATCACCGATCAGATCGCGGAGACCGTCGGCGACCTGGTCGCCACCGCCCTCAAGTCGGTCCTGGGCAACCTGTCCTGATCTTCGCTGACGCGAGCGCCCGCGCCGCCTTCTCCACACGGAGGGGGCGGCGTCGGTCATTTCGGGTGCAGTTCCGGCCCGCTCCACCGTTCTGGTGTCGTAGGGGGCGCTACCCTGAGTGTCGTGGCTGACACTCATTACGATCTCATCGTCCTCGGCGCGGGCCCCGGTGGCTACGTCGCCGCCATCCGCGCCTCGCAGCTCGGCCTCAAGGTGGCCGTCGTCGAGGAGAAGTACTGGGGCGGCGTATGCCTCAACGTGGGGTGCATCCCCTCCAAGGCCCTTCTGCGCAACGCGGAGTTGGCCAACACGGTCCTGCGCGACGCGAAGACCTTCGGCATCTCCGGAGACGTCTCCTTCGACTACGGCGCCGCCTTCGACCGCAGCCGCAAGGTCTCGGACAGCATCGTCAAGGGCGTCCACTTCCTGATGAAGAAGAACAAGATCACGGAGATCGACGGCTACGGCAAGTTCGTCGACGCCAAGACGATCGAGGTCGACGGCACGGAGTACACGTTCGATAACTGCATCATCGCCACCGGGTCGGTGGTCAAGACCCTGCCCGGCATCGAGCTGAGCGAGAACGTGGTGAGCTACGAGGAGCAGATCCTCTCCCGCGACCTGCCGAAGTCGATCGTGATCGTGGGGGCCGGCGCGATCGGTATGGAGTTCGCCTACGTCATGGCCAACTACGACGTCGACGTGACGATCATCGAGTTCATGGACCGCCTCCTGCCGAACGAGGACGAGGAGGTCTCCAAGGAGATCGCCAAGCACTACAAGAAGCTCGGTGTGAAGGTCCTGACCGGTCACAAGACGACCAAGGTCACCGACAACGGCGACTCCGTCGAGGTCGAGGTGGAGAAGAAGGGCGACGAGGGCAATTCCCAGACCCTGACCGTGGACAAGGTGCTCATGGCCGTCGGGTTCGCCCCGCGCGTCGAGGGCTTCGGACTGGAGAACACCGGCGTCGAGCTCACCGACCGCGGCGCGATCGACATCGACGACAACATGCGGACCAACGTCGACGGCATCTACGCGCTCGGCGACGTCACGGCCAAGCTGCAGCTGGCGCACGTCGCCGAGGCCCAGGGCGTGGTGGCGGCCGAGACCATGGCCGGCGCCGAGACCCAGACGCTGGGCGACTACCGCATGATGCCGCGCGCCACGTTCTGCCAGCCGCAGGTCGCCTCGTTCGGGCTGACCGAGGCCCAGGCGAAGGACGAGGGCTACGACGTCAAGGTCGGCAAGTTCCCGTTCTCCGCCAACGGCAAGGCCCACGGACTCGGCCATGCGACCGGATTTGTCAAGGTCGTCGCCGACGGCACCCACGGCGAGCTGCTGGGCGCCCACCTCATCGGCCCCGACGTCTCCGAGCTGCTGCCCGAGCTGACCCTGGCGCAGATGTGGGATCTCACCGCCGAGGACATCGCCCGGAACGTGCACACCCACCCGACGCTGTCCGAGGCCATGAAGGAGGCCGTCGAGGGCGTCGGCGGCCACATGATCAACCTCTGACCGCCTCCGGCGGGCCCGGCACCGGGCCCGCCGGCGCAACGAGAAGAGCGTTCCGCACCGACCCCTCTCGGGGATCGTGTGCGGAACGCTCTTGTCGTCGGGCTGTGCGCGCTACTCGGCGTTGACGAGCTTCTCCATCTGCGCGGTGTAGATCGCGTCGAGGGCACCGGCCGCGGTCGGCAGGACGGGGTCCGCCGCCGGGTCGTCGCCGCGGGCCGCGTACTCGACACTCACGGTGGTGTCGCGGGCGAAGCCGTGGATGGCGATGGCCCGGCTCAGCGACCGGGTGCCGTCCGGCTTGGTGGTGATGAAGTCGCTGGTGACCCGGAAGCCCTCGGCGCCGTTGATCGCCGGGGCGTCCGCGACGGTCATGGTCAGTTCGACGTTCGGGTTGGCCGCGCTGCGCGAGGTGGTGCACGCCTCGTACAGCGACCGGTCCATGAACTCGTCGAGCTTCTCGCCCACCATGCCGATCCCGAAGCGGTGCTCGGTCTCGTCCTCTTCCGACTGCTTGTAGCGGACGGCCGCCGTCACACCGTCGGTGGTGGCGTGGTTGGAGACGGTCTCCAGACGCGAGACCTTGTCGCACGCCGGGTTCTCCATGAGCTGGCGCCCCTGGTCGGCGACGAGCTTGTCGACCGCCCCCTGCAGGAGCCCGCGGTCGATCACCTGGACGACGCCTCCACCGGGCGCCTCGCCCTCCGCCAACACGAGTTCCTCGACGGGCGCCTGCGGGGCGGACTGCTCCACGGTCGCCGACGTCGGGGTATCGCCCGAGGGCTCGGCGCCCCCTGAGTTCTCGTCATCCGACGAGCAGGCCGTGAGAGCGGCCGCGGTGGCCAGCGCGAGACCGGCGATCGCGACGCGGCGGGGGGTGCGGGTGCGCAGGCGCATCTCTCTCCTTTGTCTTTCGGTTACCCCACATAGTGCCACCGGGCCCCGAGGTTCTGTGCATCCTGCCCGCGCGCGCCGCGGCCCGGTGTCCGCGCGTTGCGCGGACCGGGGCCCGAAGTCGGGGGCGTCACCGTGGTGGGAGGAAGCGGTGGAAACCGCCCGGTGGGTCTAACCTTGGTCAGTCACCTGACGTGCCCGATCGGCACCCCGGACGAACACCCCGACCCGGAAACCAACCCGGAAATAGGACAACGCTATGAACCATGACGGTGTGGACGCCGTGCTCTTCGACCTGGACGGGGTCATCACCCCCACGGCGGAGAAGCACATGCAGGCGTGGAACCGGATGTTCACCGAGTACTTCGACGCCCGCGGGATCGACCCGTACTCGGACGAGGACTACTTCCGCTACATAGACGGCAAACCGCGGGTGGAGGGCATCGCGTCGATGCTCGCCGCGCGGGGACTCACCCTCCCCGAGGGCGACGACGACGACGGCCCGGACGCCGACACCGTGCACGGGCTGGGTCTGCGCAAGAACGTCATTTTCCGTGAGCTGCTCGACCAGGGCATCGAGGCCTACCCCGGGTCGGTGGCCTACCTCGACGCCCTCGACGCCGCCGGCATCGCTTCCTGCGTGGTCTCCAGCTCCAAGAACGCCGAGGCCGTGCTCACCGCGGCCGGACTGCGGGACCGGTTCGAGGTGATCGTTGACGGTCTCGTCGCGGCCGCCGATTTGATCCCCGGCAAGCCCCGCCCCGACACGTACCTGCGGGGAGCCGAGCTGCTCGGTGTGCCCGCGGACCGCTGCGTGGTGATCGAGGACGCCGTCTCCGGTGTGCAGGCCGGCGCCGCCGGCGGGTTCGCCCGGGTGGTCGGCGTGGACCGCGGGGCCGGGCGTGAGACCCTGCTCGCCGAGGGCGCCGACCTCGTCGTCGTCGACCTGGCCGAGCTCATCCCCGGACTGACGGAGACGAACCGGTGACCCGAATCCCCATCTCGCGAGGCCCGGTGCACGACACCGTCGGCCAGTCCGTGCCCGGCAACATCCGCACAACCTACGGCGTCAATCTCCGCAGCCACCTCGAGGTCCCGGAGATCAACCGCTCCACCCACCCCGCCGACCCGTGGCGCTGGGTCGAGACCCGCCCCAAGGCGTCGCCGCTCGGCGTGTCGGAGACCCAGTTCACGGTGGCCAACGGCTACCTGGGCATGCGCGGCAACCCGGAGGAGGGTCGCGACTCGGTCCAGCACGGCACCTTCGTCAACGGCTTCCACGAGACGTGGCACATCCAGCACGCCGAGGACGCCTACGGGCTCGCGCGTGAGGGCCAGACGATGATCCAGGCCCCGGACACCAAGACGATCCGCATCTACGTCGACGACGAGCCGCTCCGCCTGTCCGTGGCCGACCTCGAGCACTACGAGCGCAGCATCGACTTCCGGGACGGCGTCCTGCGCCGCGAGGTGGTGTGGCGTACGCCCGCCGGCAAGAAGGTCGTCATCCGCTCCAGCCGGATGGTGTCGATGGTGGAGAAGCACCTCGCGGTGATGACCTACGAGATCGAACTCCCCGACGAGCCCGCGCCCGTCGTGATCTCCTCGCAGGTCCTCAACAGGCAGGACGGCGAGAACGAGTACAGTTCCTCGGAGGGTGCCCCGGCACAGGGTTTCGACCCCCGCCGCGCGGAGGGGCTCGAGCACCGCGTACTCGACCCGCAGGTCACCGAGGAGCAGGGCGGCTACCACGTGCACGGCTACCGGTGCACCAACTCGGGGATGACGATCGCCGTCGCGGTCGACCACCTGCTCGAGACCGAGGACGACGTGGCCATGAGCCACGAGATCGACGACGACTCCTCCAAGGTCGTCTACCACGCGCACGTCACGCCGGGGCGCGTGCTCAAACTGACCAAGCTGGCCGCGTACCACACCTCCGAGGTCGTCCCCGCCAGCGAGTTGGCCGAGCGCTGTTCGCGCACCCTGGGCCGGGCCCGCGTACGCGGGGTCGAGGACCTGCACCGGACCCAGCGGGACTGGTACGACCACTTCTGGGACCGCGCCGACGTCGAGGTGGAGGGGCCGACAGAGACGCAGCAGGCCATCCGGTTCAACCTCTTCCAGCTGGCCCAGGCATCGGCTCGGGCCGAGTACAACGGGATCGCCGCCAAGGGCGTCACCGGCAGTGGCTACTCCGGCCACTACTTCTGGGACACCGAGACCTACGTCCTGCCGTTCCTCACGTACACGATGCCGCGGTTCGCCCGGAACGCCCTGCGCTTCCGCTACAACATGCTGGACAAGGCACGCGACCGGGCCAAGTACCTGTCGGTCAAGGGCGCCCTCTATCCGTGGCGGACCATCAACGGCGAGGAGGCGTCGGCGTACTACGAGGCCGGTACCGCGCAGTACCACATCAACGCCGACATCGCGCACGCCCTGGTCAAGTACCTGTGGGCCACCGACGACCAGGAGTTCATGATCCGCGAGGGCGTGGACATGCTGGTCGAGACCGCACGGATGTGGGTCTCGCTCGGGTTCTTCGACGGCGACGGCATGTTCCACATCCACGGCGTGACCGGGCCCGACGAGTACACCACCGTCGTGGACAACAACCTGTTCACCAACGCGATGGCCCGGTTCAACCTGGTCGCCGCGTCGATCGCCTGCAAGCGCATCGCCGACCTCGGCGACGGCCGGTGGGAGGGCATCTGCCGACGGTTGAACCTCCGTGACGACGAGATCGCCGAGTGGAGGCGCGCCGCCAAGAACATGGTGATCGCGTTCGACGAGGAACTGGGCGTGCACCCGCAGGACCAGGACTTCCTCGCCAAGGAGGTCTGGGACCAGGATCTCGAGGACCCGCGCCGGCCGCTGCTGCTGCACTTCCACCCGCTGGTGATCTACCGGCACCAGGTGCTCAAGCAGGCCGACGTGGTGCTGGCGATGTTCCTGCGCGGCGACGAGTTCTCCGAGGCGGAGAAGCGGGCGAATTTCGAGTACTACGACCCGCTCACCACCGGTGACTCCACGCTGTCCGCGGTGGTGCAGTCGATCATCGCCGCCGAGATCGGGTACTGCGACGAGGCGTTCGAGCACTTCCAGAAGGCGCTCGTGGTGGACCTGGCCGACGTGCACGGCAATGCCGCGGACGGCATCCACGTGGCCTCCACCGGCGGGGTCTGGTCCGCGCTCGTGAGCGGGTTCGGCGGGATGCGGGACTACCGCGGCGACATCTCGTTCGACCCGCGGGTGCCCGCGGAGTGGTCGGGACTGACCTTCCGGCTCACGGTCCGGGGTACGCACGTCCGGGTCCGCTGCACGCACGCCGAGATCACGATCGAGAACCTCAACGGCGCCGACTTCGAGTGCACCGTGCAGGGGCGACCGCTGACGGTTCCGGCGGGGCAGACGGTGGTCGAGGAGCTCGACGAGCGGGCCCGCGTCTGTCTGTCGCCACCCGTGCGCGTCTGACCTGCGCCGCCGCGCCCCGGGCTCGACTTATGCGTCCGGAGTGATCGGTTCGGACGCGGGTATGCGCTGCGAATGGTCCGTAGACGGCGCGCAACTCGGCGGGCACCGTCATGACGCCCGGCCCGCGACCCGGCGCGTATACGCGTCCCGAACCTGCGCGAGGAGCGCGTCCCGTTGCAGGCGGAACATCCTCCGGTCCACCACGATTACGATCCAGCCCGCCGCCTGCAGACGATTGCGGCGGTACCGGTCCCGGGATTGCTGAGCGGGATCATCGTGGTGGGCTCCGTCGTACTCGACGGCGATCCTCGCCACCGGGTCGGCGAGGTCGAGTCGGTAACCGAGCTCACGCACCTCGACCTGCGGAACGAACGCGGTGAAACCGGCATCACGTAGGAACAGCCTGGTCTCCGTCTCACGCGGGGATTCGCTGCGGGGATGGGCGTCTGTGAGCACTCGCCTGGCTCGGGCGACCCCCCAGGTGCCGACGTTCTCCTCGATGTCCTCTTCCAGCTCGCGCTGGGTGAACCCCCGGCGATAGAACTTCTCCACCGCCAGCACCCCGCTCAGGTGATCGCTGAAGCGGGCGAGGTCGAAGGCGGTCCGGCGGCGAGAGGTCACTCGGATTCCTCGCCGGACTTCTATCGCGGTGGAGGGGATGCGGTATCGCCGCACCCGGAGGCCGCTGCGGGTCCTGCCGACCGGGCCGACACACAGTTCCGGTACCGCGTCATCGGGGGCCGCTATCCCGTGGAGCACCGCCGCCGACCAGCCGGTGAGGACAGCATCCGGGTAGAGCCGGGAGTAGGCGACCGATAACGTCTCGAAGTTGACCGGGAGGTGTGCCGGTAGCCACAGTTCGTCCGCGATCTTGGTGAATTCGCGCTCGCGGCGTCGGCGGGGGAGGGCGGTGAGCTCGCTGCTGAGCCGAGCCTGGGACAGCACGGGGTGCACGGGTCCTCGGGGGCGTCCAGTCATACGTCGAAGCATGCCGGGCACAAAGGGGGACGCCTTCTGATCGCGGTCGTGGGACACCGCCTCTGTGGAGAGCGCGGTGGGGTGTGGAAACCTCCGGCCCGTCGTATGGTCCTGCCCTCGGGGAGGGCCACGGCGCACCGGCTGCGCGCCGGGAATGGTCCAGAGAAGGCGCGCACCGAGCTGCAAGCCGTGCATAGCGCGCGCGTAAGCCGGAGGGAGCGCGCGACTATTCGAGACGAGGCCGCAGTCCTCAGTCGGCCCGGTCTGGACGAGCGAACCTGCTGGGCTTCACCGGGACGGGTCGTCGCAGCAGATTCGCGTCCTGAATGGTCCCAACAAGGCGCACAACCGGCTTGAGGCCGTGCAGAGAGGGCGCGTAAGCCGGGGGTGGAGGGTGGAGGGCGGAGGGTGGAGGGCGGAGGGCGTGGCCCGGCGGGGCGGTGGGGCTGCGGAGCCGGTCAGGCAGGGCGGTCCGGCTGGACCCGGAGTGCGTGCAGCGACGTGGCCAACCCGTCGTACTGCGCCACCAGCTGCACCAGCCCCACCAACTCGGAGTCGCCGAGGTGCGAGGAGAGCTCCGCCCAGGTGTCGTCCGAGATGTCCTTGGTCTGCACCAGCTCGTCGACCGCGGTCAACAGCGCTCGCAGCCGGTTCGGCCACCCGGCGGTGGCGGGGTCGGCGGTAGTGCGGGTGATCTCGTCGTCGTCGAGTCCTACTCCCGCCCCGATCCGCTCGTGGTGGGCCCGCTCGTACGCGCTGCCCCGCAGGTGCGCGACGCGCAGGATGACCAGTTCGGTGGTGCGGCGGTCGAGGACGCCGAAGGGCATCATCATCCCTGAGTAGGCGAGCCACGCGGGGAACAGGCGGCGGGCGTGGCCGAGGGTGGCGAACAGGTGCACGTCGCGGGTGCCGGTGACACGTGCGCCGAGCCGGTTGACGGCCCAGCCGAACGGGCCGAGCTCGCGGAGGCCGCCGGGCCGGATGCGGGGGACCTGCGCGGCGGTTCCGTCGCGGCTGTCGCTGCTCTCGTGGGGCTGGCTCATGGCCGTCAGGGTAGGCCAGCCGCCCCGCCGGGGGAGGCCGGTTCACCGAGGAGGTACGGCGAGAGCGAGGACCGGTGGGCGTCGACCCGCAGTGCGTGGTTGAGCGGCGGGAAGGCCCGTTGCGGGCACGCGGGGCGGTCGCACATGCGGCAACCGGAGCCGATCTTGGTGGCCGCGTCGACGTCGTCGAGGTCCAGGCCCTGCGCGTACACGGTCCGGTGGGCGTGGCGGGCTTCGCAACCCAGACCGATCGCGAAGGTCTTGCGCGGTTGGCCGAAGCGCATGGGCCGGGTGGTGACGGTGCGCGAGACCCACAGGTGGAGACGGTCGTCGGGCATCTGCGCGACCTGCCGCATGATCTTGCCGGGGAAGGAGAACGACTCGTAGATGTTCCACAGCGGGCACGTGCCGCCGGAGGTCGTGAAGTGGAACCCGGTGGCGGACTGACGCTTGGACATGTTGCCGGCGCGGTCGACGCGCACGAACGAGAACGGCACCCCGGACGCGCCCGGCCGCTGCAGGGTCGACAGTCGGTGGCAGACCGTCTCGTAGCCGGTGGCGTGGAAGGCCATGAGCCGCTCGACGTCGTAGCGGAAGTCCTCGGCGGTGTCGAGGAACCGCTGGTAGGGCATGAGGACGGCGGCGGCGAAGTAACTGGCCAGGCCGCGCAGGGCGAGCGCGACGGCGGCGGGGGAGCTGAACGAGCCCTCCTCGACGAGGCTGTCGAGCAGATCGCGGTGCTCGAGGAAGGCCAGCTCGGAGGCCACGCGGAACGCCTGCTGCCCGGGCGTGAGGTGCGCGGACAGGTCGAGGCGCCGCTCCTCGGTGGAGTAGCGGTGCCACAGTCCGTCGGGCAGGTCGACGCGGCGGGCGATGCGGACCCCGTGGGCCTCGGCCAGGCGGTGCTCGAGTTCGGCGCGCACATCCCCGCGGTTGAGCCGGATGCGGGTGGTCAGGTCCTCGGCGGCGGTGTCGAGGGAGTCGATGTAGTTCTGCCGCTGGTAGAAGTAGTCGCGCACCTCCTCGTGCGGCATGGACAGCACCGAGCGGTCCACCGAGTTGTCCGGGACGTTGCGGGTCTCGGTGAGGGCGGCGAGCAGGTCCGCCGAGTTGCGGTAGCGCTGGTGCAGCAGCATGAAGGCGCGGGCGAGGGCGGGGTGCGCGCGGACGAGCTCGACGACCTCGGCGGCGGGGACCTCGGCGGAGAGCTGCGTGTCGGTGAGCGCCTCGGTGACCGCCGCGATGAGCCGCGTGTCCGAGTCGGAGGCGAAGAACGCGGAGTCGACGCCGTAGACCTCGGAGATCTTCACCAGGACCCGGGAGGTGACGGGGCGGGTGTCCTTCTCGAGTTGGTTGAGGTACGACGACGACAAGCCGAGCGTCTGCGCGAAGGCGGCCTGGGTCAGGCCGTTCTCCTCACGCAGTCGACGCAGTCGCGCGCCCATATGTGAGGCCGTCATCGGCTTTCCCCCCTGAGGTCCGTGTCGTGCCCCACAATCTTCGCAAACTTTGCAAAGAAGGCAAAGAAACTCGCCACATTCGCACTTGTCGCAGGTAGACGCGCTGTCCGCCATGTGGCATTGTGTCTGGCGTAAGGGGCCGTAACTCGCAAGAGTGCGAATCCGGACCCGACCCCGAGACAGAAAAGAGTCGCGATGTCGAACATCGGCAAGGCACGTACCGCTGAAGAGATCCAGCAGGACTGGGACACCAACCCCCGCTGGAAGGGCATCACCCGCAACTACACGGCCGAGCAGGTCGCGGAGCTGCAGGGCACCGTCGTCGAGGAGCACACCCTCGCCCGTCGTGGCGCGGAGATCCTCTGGGACAAGGTCAACAACAAGGACTTCGTCAACTCCCTCGGCGCCCTCACGGGTAACCAGGCCGTCCAGCAGATCCGTGCCGGCCTCGAGGCCGTGTACCTCTCCGGCTGGCAGGTCGCCGGCGACGCCAACCTCTCGGGCCACACCTACCCGGACCAGTCGCTGTACCCGGCCAACTCGGTCCCGACCGTCGTCCGTCGCATCAACAACGCCCTGCTGCGTGCCGACGAGATCGCCCGCATCGAGGGTGACACCTCGGTCGAGAACTGGCTCGCCCCGATCGTCGCCGACGCCGAGGCCGGCTTCGGTGGCGCCCTGAACGCCTACGAGCTGCAGAAGGCCATGATCGCGGCCGGTGCCGCCGGTGTGCACTGGGAGGACCAGCTCGCGTCGGAGAAGAAGTGCGGCCACCTCGGTGGCAAGGTGCTGATCCCGACCAACCAGCACATCCGCACCCTGACCTCGGCCCGCCTCGCCTCGGACGTCGCGAACGTGCCGTCCGTCATCATCGCGCGCACCGACGCCGAGGCCGCCACGCTCATCACCTCCGATGTCGACGAGCGGGACCGCCCGTTCATCACCGGTGAGCGCACCGCCGAGGGCTTCTACAATGTCAAGAACGGCATCGAGCCCTGCATCGAGCGCGCCAAGGCCTACGCCCCGTTCGCCGACCTCATCTGGATGGAGACCGGCACCCCGGATCTCGAGTACGCCAAGCAGTTCGCGGAGGCCGTCAAGGCCGAGTACCCGGACCAGCTCCTGGCCTACAACTGCTCGCCCTCCTTCAACTGGAAGGCGAACCTGGACGACGACACCATCGCCAAGTTCCAGAAGGAGCTCGGCGCGATGGGCTTCAAGTTCCAGTTCATCACCCTGGCCGGCTTCCACTCGCTCAACTACGGCATGTTCGATCTGGCCCACGGTTACGCCCGCAACCAGATGACCGCGTTCGTCGACCTGCAGCAGCGCGAGTTCAAGGCCGCCGAGGAGCGTGGCTTCACCGCCGTCAAGCACCAGCGTGAGGTCGGCGCCGGCTACTTCGACCGCATCGCCACCACGGTCGACCCCAACACGTCCACCGCGGCGCTGAAGGGCTCCACCGAGGAGGGTCAGTTCCACTGACCGCTGGTTGACCCCACCGGGTCGACCCGGTAAGGAACGCAGACTCCACCGGGGGCCGCGGCCGTCTCGACGAGGCGGCCCGGCCCCCGGTGGCGTATCCACCCCAGACCTCCCTCCTCCCGAAGGGCCCAGGACAGATGAGCAGCTCCCGCGACGGCACCGACCCGGAGCGGATCACCCGCGTCGGCGTGGTGGGCGCCGGGCAGATGGGCGCCGGCATCGCCGAGGTGTGCGCCCGCGCCCATGTCGACGTCCTCGTCTGGGAACCCACGCGGGACCTGACCGCGAGCGGCCGCGCCCGCATCCTCGACTCCCTCGACCGGGGAGTGTCCTCCGGCAAGATCACCGCCCGCGAGCGTGAGCAGGCCGCGCTCCGGCTGCGTTTCACCACCGACCTCGGGGACTTCGTCGACCGCCAGCTGGTGATCGAGGCGATCGTCGAGGACGAGGGCGCCAAGACCGCCGTGTTCCGGCAGCTCGACGCGGTCGTCACCGACCCCGACGCGGTACTGGCCTCCAACACCTCGTCGATCCCCATCATGAAGCTCGGGACCTGCACCGCCAGTCCCCGACGCGTGATCGGCATGCACTTCTTCAACCCGGTCCCCGTGCTCCCGCTGGTGGAGGTGGTGAGCACCCTCGAGACCGGCGTCGCCGTCCGTGAGCGCGCCGAGGCGTTCGCCGAACAGGTCCTCGGCAAGCAGGTCGTCCACTCCGCCGACCGCGCGGGCGCCGTGGTCAACGCCCTGCTCGTGCCGTACCTGCTCTCCGCCATGCGGATGGCCGAGTCCGGCCACGCCACCGCCGAGGACATCGACCGGGCCATGGTCCTGGGCTGCGCCCACCCCATGGGCCCGCTCGCCCTGGCCGACCACGTGGGTCTCGACACCGTCAAGGCGATAGCCGACTCGATGTACGCCGAGTTCGCCGAGCCGCTGTACTCGCCGCCCCCGCTGCTCCTGCGGATGGTCGAGGCGGGCAGGCTCGGCAAGAAGAGCGGCCACGGCTTCTACCGCTATGACGCGCCGCGGGCGATGGCACGCGCCGCGCGCTGAGATCGTGTCGTCGTCGTCGTCACCGCACCTCGAACCCACCCGCGCCTCGTCCGTCCTGGGGTACCCGCGCATCGGGCCGCGCAGGGAGCTCAAACGCGCGCTCGAGCGGTACTGGCACGGGGACGGCACGCGCGCCGAACTGCTCGCCACCGGCCGCCGGCTCCGCGACGCCACGTGGCACGACCTGCGCGCCCGGGGCGTCACGCAGATCCCCGGGAACACCTTCTCCTTCTACGACCACATCCTCGACGACGCCCTGCTCGTGGGCGCCATCCCCGCACGGTTCCGCGAGCTCGTCGACGGCCTCACCCCCGTCGACACCGTGTTCGCGCTCGCCCGTGGCCGCGCCGACGTGCCACCGCTCGAGCTGGTCTCGTTGCAGGGCACCACCTACCTCTACCGGCAGCCCGAGTTCGACGAGGCCTCCGAGCTGGGGCTGCGGCCGGACGAGCTACTGGCGGAGGTGACGCGGGCGCGGGAACAGGGCGTCGAGATCCGGCCCGTGATCACCGGCCCGCTGACGCTGCTCCTGCTGAGCAAGGCCGCACCCTCGGCCGCACCCTCGGCCGCGCCCGGGTTCGAGCCGATCGACCTGCTCGACCGCCTGCTGGCCGAATACGAGGCGCTGCTGGACGTGCTGGCCGGCGCAGGCGTGACGTGCGTGCAGTTCAACGAACCGTGCATGACGATGGAACGCACCGCCGACGAGATCACCGCGCTGCGCCGTGCCTACGACCGGCTGTCGGCGGTGGCGACGCGGCCGCGCATCCTCGTCACCGGCGAGTACGGGGACCTGGGGGAGGCGCTGCCGGCGCTGGCCGCGACCGGCATCGAGGCGATCG
Organism: Dietzia sp. IBK-p2-16D; assembly: GCF_057773085.1. Taxonomy (NCBI): domain Bacteria; kingdom Bacillati; phylum Actinomycetota; class Actinomycetes; order Mycobacteriales; family Dietziaceae; genus Dietzia; species Dietzia sp. IBK-p2-16D. The sequence goes on from NZ_JBYMTL010000002.1 coordinate 761,548, forward strand.
GGCTGGACCTGGTGTACGGGCGGCGCTCGGCCACCGAGCTCGCGGACGTACCGGGGCTGCGCGGCAAGCGCCTCTACGCCGGCGTCGTGGACGGCCAGAACGTGTGGCGCACCGACAAGTTCGCGACCCTGGACTACCTGCGCGAGCTCAAGGCGGTCTTCCCGGACGTGGTGGTGTCGACCTCGTGCACGCTGCTGCACGTGCCGTACGACGTGGTGGCCGAGACCGGCCTGCCCGCCGAGCTCGCGGACTCGCTGGCGTTCGCCGAGCAGAAGGTCGCCGAGGTGGTCTCGCTCGCGCACGCGCTGGTCGACGGCCCCACGCCGCGCTGGCGCCGGTTGCCGGTGCTGCCCAGCGCGCGCCGCGAGGACGTGCGGGCGAGGACCGCCCGGGTCGACGACGACGACAAGGTCCGCGTCCCCTACCCCGAGCGGGCTGCCCGGCAGGCAGACCGGCTCGGACTTCCCACGCTGCCCACGGCGACCCTCGGATCGTTCCCGCAGACCGTGCAGATCCGGCGGGCCCGCAGGGACCTGGCGGACGGGCGGATCGACTACGACCGGTACTGCGACTACCTGCGCGCGGAGATCGCCTCGGTGATCCGGCTGCAGGAGGACATCGGCCTGGACGTGCTGGTGCACGGCGAGGTCGAGCGCAATGACATGGTGCAGTACTTCGCCGAACTGCTCGACGGGTTCGCCGCCACCCGCAGCGGCTGGGTCCAGTCCTACGGCTCGCGCTGCGTGCGTCCGCCGATCCTGTACGGCGACGTGGCGCGGCCCGCGCCGATGACCGTGGAGTGGACCGGGTACGCGCAGTCGTTGACCGACCGCCCGGTCAAGGGGATGGTCACCGGCCCGGTGACGATGCTCGCCCGGTCCTTCTGCCGCACCGACCTGGCGCTGCCCGAGGTCGCCACCCAGCTGGCGCTGGTGGTGCGCGACGAGGTGGCGGACCTGGAGGCGGCGGGGACGGCGATCATCCAGATCGACGAACCCGCCATCCGGGAGCTGCTGCCGCGCCGCGGCGCGGACCGGCGCGCGTACCTCGACTGGGCGGTGGGCACCTTCCGGCTGGCCTCGGCAGGGGCCCGACCGGACACCCAGATCCACACCCACCTCAACTACTCGTCGCTGCAGGTGATGAAGGAGGCGATCGAGGAGCTCGACGCCGACGTCACGGCGATCGTCGCCACCCGGTCGATCGAGTGGGTGCTCGACGCCCTGACCGACCACACGCTGACCCGGCAGGTCGCGCCCGGGGTGTACGAGTCGAGGTCGGGATTCGTGCCGGACATCGACCTGCTGCACGAGCGCCTGCTCAGAGGGGTGGACGCGGTGGGGGTGGACCGGCTGTGGGCGGTGCCGGACGGCGGGCTCAAGAGCCGCTACACCTGGCAGTTGGAACCGAGCCTGCGCAATCTGGTCACGGCCGCGCGACGGATCCGACGGGCGGTTGCCCCGGATCCACGGGGTTCTAATAAGATCGGACACGAGCAAGGCCCGGGTCACGGATCCGGGATCGGTAGTTGAGAGAAGAGGACGACATCATGGCCGGTCAGACGCTCGAGCACACTGGTGCCGCCATCGTCGAGGAGTACTACCCGGAGTACGCCGCGGAGGTCGCCCCCACCTACCCGCTCTACTCCACCTCGATCTACCTGGGCTCGGTCATCCTCCTGCTGAGCATGAGCATGCTGGGACTGCCCATCACCGCGATCGGCTACTACACGCAGAACGCCGGCGTCTCCCTCGGGCTGGTCGTCGCCGCCGTCGTCGCGACCGCCGTCGTGTTCCTGGTCGGCCTGTTCATATGCATGTACGGGTTCCGTAAGCACGGCCGCGAGGACGCACACTGACACTCGATCCGGTCGTCGTCGCCGGGTCACCCGCCCTCAAGGCGGGTGACCCGTCGACCGATGCCGAGCGGAGGTCCGCCCTCCGTCGTATGAAGCTGGTCGCGACGGGGTTCCTCGTCGTGGCCGGTCTGATCTATCTGGTCGCCGAGTACGCGCTGCACAACGGCGCCGACCCGTGGGTGGGGTACGTCCGCGCCGCCGCCGAGGCCGGGATGGTCGGTGGGCTGGCCGACTGGTTCGCCGTCACCGCACTGTTCAAGCACCCCCTCGGCATCCCCATCCCGCACACCGCGCTCATCCGGAAGAAGAAGGACCAGCTGGGCACCTCTCTCGGCGGGTTCGTGGGGGAGAACTTCCTCGACCCGGAGATGGTGAGCGAGAAGGTCCGCAGCGCCCGCATCCCCGAACGCGCGGGGGAGTGGTTGTCGGAGGACTCCCACCGCGCGATGGCCTCGGACCAGGCCGCCAAGGCCATCCGTTCCGTCCTGGCGGTGCTGCGGGACGACGACGCCGTCGCGATCATCGAACGCACGATCGTGGCCCGCATCGCCGAGCCCGAATGGGGACCGCCGGCGGGCCGGATCCTCGCCGAACTGCTCGACGAGGGACGCCACCTCCCCCTGATGGACATGATGGCCGACCGTGCGCACGGCTGGGTCGAGGCCAACCCTGACACCATCGACCGTTGGGTCCGCGAGAAGGCCCCGACCTGGGCGCCCCAGTTCGTCAACGAACTGCTCTCCGAGCGCGCCTACCGCGAACTGCGCGAGTGGACCTGGCAGATCAAGGTCGACAAGCAGCATCCCGTGCGGGTGGCGCTGATCGGGTTCGTCGAGGACTTCGCCCGCGACCTCCAGCACGACCCGTCCACCATGGCCAAGCTCGAGACGTTCAAGCACGAGGTCATGGGCCGCGACGAGGTGCGCCGCGCCGCCGGATCGGCGTGGGCGGCCGCCAAGCGGATGATCATCGAGGCCACCGAGGACTCGTCGTCCACGCTGCGGGTGAAGATCGACGACCTCCTGGGTCGCCTGGCCGAGATGCTCGTCGGGGACGAGAAGATGCGGGCCCGGCTCGACGACTACATGACCCGCACCGCCCGCTACGTCGCCGAGAACTACGCGGGCGAGGTCACCTCGATCATCTCGGAGACCGTCGAACGGTGGGACGCCGACGAGGCCTCCGACAAGATCGAACTGCTCGCCGGCAAGGACCTGCAGTTCATCCGTATCAACGGCACGGTCGTGGGGGCCCTGGCCGGGCTCGCGATTCACACCGCCACCGAGCTCCTCTTCTGATCCCGGGCTGATCCCGGTCCGCCGCGCCGGTCACGGGGTGGTGTGACCCATCACACCGCATCACCGTACACATAGTGCTTGCTGTGGCTAGCACTCGTTGCTAGCGTTGGGTGCAGGCGATGAGAGACGAACGCCGGAGGGAGGTGACTCCATGGCCGCACAGAGTGGACACCCACACGACGAGGCCGCGGGGCACACCGGAGCGCCGGTCGAGGAACCGACCGCCGCGACCCTCGCGCGCAGGAACAAGCCGACGGGTGAGGTCCCGCGTCACAGCGACCTCGCCGTGCCCGGCGTGGACGACAAGCGTTCGTCCGAGTCGCAGGACATCGGGTCGTTCATCCGCGCCCAGCGGGAGGCCGCGGAGGTGTCCATCCGGCAGCTCGCGGAGCGTGCCGGTGTCTCCAACCCGTATCTGAGTCAGATCGAGCGCGGACTGCGCAAGCCGTCCGCCGAGGTCCTGGGTCAGATCGCCCGAGGTCTGAGGTTGTCGGCGGAGGTGCTCTACGCACGCGCCGGGATCCTCGAGCTCAAGCAGGGGAGCCCGGTAAGGGATGCGATCCTCACCGCCCCGGACCTCACCGAGCGACAGAGGGAGGTGCTCGTGGAGATCTACGAGTCGTTCCGAGCGAACAACGCGACGGCAGCTGACCAGGTCGTCGACGTTCCCTGAGGGAATGTCGGACGGCGGCCCGCAGGGCCACGTGACACCGCGTCAAGAGAACACCCGCACAGACCACCGAGGAGTCGAGATGACCAACAAGAAGCCCACGTCCAAGAAGAAGACCACCGCCGAGGCCGTCGAGCAGAAGGCCAAGGGGGAGGCGGTCAAGGAGCAGGCCATGGAGGGCCCGCTCGGCCAGGCGATCGCCGCCGTGCGCACCCCGGTCTATGCCTACGTCGGGGTCAACGACCTCGCGATCCAGGCGGTGTCCGGGATGGTCGCCGACCTGCGGCGCCGCGCCGAGGACGCCGTCACCGACGCGCAGTCCAAGGTCACCGAGCGCGTGACCGAGGCGCAGAACCGCATCACCGAGCGTGTCGCCGAGGCGCAGAACCGCGTGAACGAGGTCCAGAGCCGCGTGACCGAGGTTCCCGAGCGCGTCCAGGCCCTGCCGGCCGAGGTCGAGGAGCTCGTGGCCCGCTTCCGTCCGGAGGAGCTGCGCAAGGTCGCCGACGCGTACGTCCAGGTCGCGGCCGGGATCTACGGTGGGCTCGCCGCCCGCGGTGAGGACGTCGTGAGCCGGCTCCGCGAGGAGAACCCGCAGCTCGAGGCCGGTCTCGCCCGCGTCAACGAGCAGGTCGCCCGTGCCGCGGGTGCCATGGAGGAGCAGGTCGAGCTGGGCGAGGAGGCCCTCGGCACCGTCGCCCGCCAGACCCGCACCATCGGGGTGAAGGCCGCGGGCCGCGTCTCCAAGAGCGCACGCCAGGCGGCCGAGACCGCAGGTGACGCCGCCGACTCGGCGGCCGAGCGCGTCGACGAGGTGGCCGAGCGGGTCGACAAGACCGCGGACAAGGCCGCCGACCGCGTCGACGCCGCCGCGTCCAAGGCGTCCGCCGAGGTCGCGCGTGGCACCGCCGAGGTCGAGGCCCGCACGGCCCCGGCCACGAAGGCGCCCGCCAAGAAGGCCGCCGCCAAGAAGGCCCCGGCGACCAAGGCGCCCGCCAAGAAGGCGGCCGCGAAGTCGACGACCACCACCAAGGCCACGGCCACGCCGTCGACGGCGGGTACGACGACCGCCGCCAAGCCGACCGCGACCAAGCCGGCCGCGACCAAGACGGCTGCGACCAAGACGGCGGCCGATAAGCCGGCTGCCACCAAGGCCACGGCGAGCAAGCCGGCCGCCGGCAAGCCCGCCGCCGGCAAGGCGGCCGGAGGCGACTCGGACGCGCCGTCGCCCATGGAGCTCGCGGACAACGACCCCGCGCTGACCACCGCGGACACCCCGTTGCCCCCCGCCGGCACCGACCGCATCTGATACCGCGGCACCGGACGCCCCGGCCCTCCCCCTCGGGAGTGGGCCGGGGCGTTCTGCTGTCCGCCGGACAGGGGTCTGACCACTCACCCCACCGAATCTGGACACCGTGCACATACCCACACTGCTGCGTCGGGGGTGCCGACTACACTGGGTCCCGTGATTGACACTCTTCCCGGGACGTGGGGCATGGTTCAGCTGGGCATCCAGGGCGCGCTCGTCGTGTGGGCGCTGGCCGGTCTCCTCCTGGCCGTTCTCCCGCCCGCGTCGGCGTACTCGATCGAGGGCAAATGGCCCAAGCCCGCCTGGATCGGGATCTGCGCGGTGGCCGCCCTCATGTTCGCGATCCGCCCGTTCAGCTTCCTCGGCATCATCGCCATGGTGGCGGTGGGTGTCTTCTTCGCCGACGTCCGGCCCGCAGTCGGCGGACGGCGCAGGTGAAGACGCCGGAGGCCGGGGAGCTCCAGCGGATCGAGGAGCTGGCCGAGGACTCCGGCACCACGGTGCGCAACATCCGCGTCTACCAGGAGCGGGGACTGTTGCCGGCCCCCATCCGCCGCGGCCGCACCGCGTTCTACGGGCCCGCGCACAAGCATCGGCTGACCCAGATCCTGCGCCTGCTCGACCGTGGGTACACCTTCGCCACCATCGAGGAGCTGTTCATCGCGGAGCGCCACGGTTTCACGCTCACCGAGCTGCTGAACGTGGAGACCGTCCTGCCGGAGCGGCGATCCGCCACCCGCCGCAGACTCCCCCGGGGCGGAGTGGAAGCCGTCGCGGGCTTCGAGTTCGCCGAGGACCTCCTCGACCAGGGTTCGGCGATCGGCCTGGTCAGCGAGCCGAGCGCCGCCGACCACTTCTTCGCGGATCGGTACATGTACGAGCTCTTCCGCGAGCTCATCGTCCTCGGCGTCGGAGAAGAGGCGGTCGACAGGATCGGCCGACTGTTCCTCGAGGGGCAGAGCACGGCTGCCGAAGCGCTCGACGTGCTGGTGCAGAGCCTGCGCGACTCCGGGAAGGACCAGTCCGTCATCGTCAAGCGGGTCACCGGCATCATGCCCCGGGCTGGCGCGGCCGCACGTCTGATCTTCCTCTCGGCGGCCGAGACCCTGCTCACCGAGCGGCACGGCTTCCCCAAGAACTGACCTAGGTGAACACGACGGTTCGTCCGCCGTGGACCAACACCCGGTCCTCGAGGTGCCAGCGCAGCCCCCGCGCCAGCACGAGCTTCTCCGCATCGCGCCCCTGCCGGACCATGTCCCGCACCGTCGCGGTGTGATCCACCCGGATGACGTCCTGCTCGATGATCGGTCCCTCGTCGAGGTCGGCCGTCACGTAGTGGCAGGTCGCCCCGATCAGCTTCACCCCGCGGATGTGCGCCTGGTGGTAGGGGCGGGCGCCCACGAAGCTGGGCAGGAAGCTGTGGTGGATGTTGAGGGCGCGCCCGGCCCACTGCGTACACAACTCGTCCGGAAGGACCTGCATGAAGCGGGCCAGCACGATCGCGTGCGGGTCGATGTCGTCGACGAGGGAGGCCACCTCCGCGAACGCCGGGCCCCGCTCGGCGGGGTCGGCGGGGAACGGCACGTGGTGGAACGGCGCACCGTGCGACTCGGCCATCCCCCGCAGGTTCTCGTGGTTGCCGATGACCGCGCGGACCCGCGCCGGGTAGTCGCCGCTCTCCACCCGACCCAGCAGGTCATGGAGGCAGTGACCCTCCTTGGAGACCAGGATGACGACGTCCTTGGGCTCCGAGGAGTCCGAGATGTGCCAGTCGGTCTCGGGGCCGAGCTCGGCCGCCACCCGCTCGAATCGCCGCCGCAGCTCCTCGATCTCCATGCCGATCGATCCGGCGTCGACGGACTGGCGGGTGAAGAACCAGTTCGAGTCCTCGTCCGCGTGGTAGGCCGCTTCCACGATCGTCCCGCCCAGCTCGGCGAGGAAAGTGGCGATCCGGGCGACGATACCGATGCGGTCCGGGCAACCCAGGGTGAGGACGAAGCGTCGTGACATGAGTGCCCATTGTGCCAGCAGGGCGGGCGGGCGGCCCGGCTAGGCTGGCCCGCATGGACGCAGCCCCGACCAACCAGCTGACCCGCGCCCGGGTCGCCGCCATGATCGACCACACCCTGCTCTCGCCGGACGCGTCCCGGGAGGACGTCCGGGCCTGTGTCGAGGAGGCCGCCGAGCTGGGCGTCAAGGCCGTCTGCGTGAGCCCCGCCATGCTCCCGGTGCGGACCGGAGAGCAGATCGTGGCCACGGTCGCGGGCTTCCCGTCCGGCAAGCACCACTCGCTGGTCAAGGCCATGGAGGGCCGGCTCGCCGTGGACCAGGGGGCCCGCGAGGTGGACATGGTGATCGACGTGGGCGCCGCCATCGCCGGGCTCGTCGACGAGGTGATGGCCGACGTGTTGGCCATGCGGGATGCCGTCCCGCCGCCGGTGGTCATCAAGGTCATCCTCGAGACCGCGGCCATCCACAAGGCACTGGGCGAAGAGGCGGGCGACGAGCGGATCGAGGCGCTGTGCCACGCCGTCGCCCGGGCCGGGGCCGACTTCGTCAAGACCTCCACGGGCTTCCACCCCGCCGGGGGCGCCAGCGTGCGCGCGGTCGAGGCCATGCACCGGGCGGTCGGCGGCCAGCTGGGCATCAAGGCGTCCGGCGGCATCCGCGACGCCGACACGGCCCGCGCGATGATCGCCGCCGGCGCGACCCGCCTGGGTCTGAGCGGCAGCCGGGCGGTGCTGGAGGGCTTCCCGGAGTAGCTGCGCCGCCTGGTCTGCCCGCGCCGCCCGGTGTCCCTGCGGCGCCTGTTCTGCCCGCGGCGTCCGCTACCCACGCCGCCGATGTCGTCCGCGGCGGCCGCACCGAGCACTTTGCCAGCGCATCCGCCGGCGGATGTGTCATGTCGATGGACATCGGTGACAGTTCTGCCTAAGGACATCGGTGACACTTCCAAAGGTCTTGGTGGTGACACTTGTGCCGCTGAGATGAGGGGGTGGCTAGAAACCAACCCATTGATCCTC